>CALJLX010000239.1 GCA_937982495.1 uncultured Desulfuromonas sp. | reverse complement strand
ACATGAAAAGGATGGCATATGCTCCCACCTAAACGCTGTCTGTATTCCCTGGGGCTGTTTTTCGTTTTTTTATTCACGACACCCTCTATCTCTGCCGCTGAATACCAGGTGAATCAACTGCCGTCCGCCGAGTGGCAAAACACAAAAGCAGATCGGCTACAACCGGAAGTTTCCGGGCTTTATCAATTCGATTATGGCGAAGATGCCACATTGACTTTTGATCTCCCTTGGGCGTTCCCCTTTTACGGCACAGATTACACAGAACTGACCGCTGACACCGACGGAAACATCTGGTTCTCCGCCCCAGGAGAAGGTCCCCACATTGCCGTCTTGAACACTGACCAGAGTTCCTATTATGCAGGAGGTGTGTTCATCGAACATAAAACCTTACCCGAACGTGTGGTTGTACAATGGCAAACCGAAACCGCAGAACATGCCGGGTACGGTCGGATCAACAACTATGAAGCTATTTTGTTCCCAAACGGAGACATTCATCTCAATTATTTGGCGATCCCCTATATCGATGGAACCATTCAGGGGAACAGGATCTGTGATGGGGTTGATTGCCTGTATTTGCCAACCGGGATGGTACTTTCCGGAGCTTCTTTTGCAATACGTAGTGAATTCACTAACGATGGGGATGGTGATGGCATAGCGACCGAGGCAGACAATTGTCCCGACATCTTCAATCCTGAACAGACAGATACCGATAGCGATGGCCTTGGAGATGCCTGTGATGCAGACGATGATAACGATGGGTTACCCGATATTTGGGAACTGAGTTACGGTCTCGATCCACTAAATGCAAATGATGCCATAGATGACTTTGACGATGACGGTCTGACCAATTTTCAAGAATTTTCATCCGGCCTTGACCCTTGGAATTCCGATAGTAATGGAGATGGCGTGCCTGATTGGAATGTTTATATCGGTGGCGTAATGGTGCCGATAATAGATGGGCTGTAAACCATTTAACTTAAAGGAGATAAAAATGAGAAAAAAAACCAACATTAGTCTTTCTACCAAAATAAGTTTTTTTCTGACCTTCTACTTAGCTCTAGTTTTCTCTGCGAGCGCTGGTGAAGTTGCGACAAATGCAACAGTAATAGCGGTCAATAATACCCTCTGGAACGAGGATGCATTCGAAATCCAAGTATCCGCCGAAAACAGTATCTGTCCCAGTGGGAACATTGGTTTCCCGATATGGTCCGCAGCTTCCCCCGAGACACATAAACGTGCTTATACCGCAGCATTAACGGCTTTAACCACAGGCATGAAAGTGACGGTTCATTCCTATCAGGAAACAGACGAATGCTGGACTGCCTCTTATATAAGAATTATAAAGTAATAGCCCATGCGGTTACCTCCCACCGGTTCGCCGAGGCCATGCGCCAGAAATCGGGCAGGGCTCAAGATGTTTTCAAGACAAAGCAGCCGCTCGCGGGAGACAAACCCGGGAGCGGCTGCTTTGTCTTGATCGATTGCCACCATGCGTGGGACTTCTATTTTTCTTGCGCCGGTCGATAAACCGGTACCGATCAGTCCAGCGCCACCAAAGCAGAATCGACGGGCCTGTAAACGGCGGGGGGGATTGATCGAATGTTTTGCGCGAATGCGAAATTTTTCCCGCTTTTCGAAATAGCGCATCAAACCCTTCACCAATCGCTTCGAACCTGGTAAAAACAACGGAAATTAGCTTACTTAAATGAGACTTTCCAGGCCCGATGCGGTGTCGAATGCTGGCTCCACGCAAGAGGTTTTCGCAATTTCGCGAAAACCTCGTTTTACTGCTAACGCCGAATCCAGCCCTACATGAAGACTCAAATCACTGTAATTATTATTCATATTCAAAAAGACGCTCCTTGGCTAGGGCTCTGGCACAGGCTTTGCTAATTTTAACGAGCGTTACTCCTAAAGAACGGTAAAAGCACCCGGAACCGTCGAGGGCCGGTTCCGGGTGCTTTTCCGCTT
>CALJLX010000238.1 GCA_937982495.1 uncultured Desulfuromonas sp. | reverse complement strand
CGGATTCAGGAATGCTCAAGGACTTTGACGAGGCGAGGAGAAGAAGCGTGGTTGACGAGCTCTGGAACGATCTGCGGCGTGTGCGGGAAGAGGCGCCGCTGGTTCACAACATCACCAATTTCGTGGTGATGAACAACACCGCCAACGCGCTGCTGGCCGTCGGCGCCCTGCCGGTCATGGCCCATGCCGTGGAGGAGGTGGCCGAGATGACCGCCCTCGCCGGGGCGCTGGTGATCAATATCGGCACATTGGCGCGGGAGTGGATCGAGGCCATGGCGACGGCGATGGCGACCGCCCGCGAGCGGGGGATTCCCATCGTCTTCGACCCGGTCGGCGCCGGGGCCACAACCTTTCGCACCCGGACCTGTCTCGACCTGCTCGGCCGAGTGGCGCCCGCCGTTATTCGCGGGAACGCCTCGGAGATCATGGCCCTGGCGGGATGTGACGGGCGCACCAAAGGGGTCGACAGCTCGGCGGCGGCCGAGGCCGCCGAGGACGCGGCGCTGCTGCTGGCCCGGCGTTATTCCTGCGCGATCGTCGTCAGCGGCGCGGTCGATCTGCTGGTGGATGGCAAGAGGAAATTCCAGGTTCGCAACGGCCATCCGCTGATGCCGAAGGTCACCGGTCTCGGCTGCACCGCGACGGCGCTGGTCGGGGCCTTTTGCGCGGTCAACGGCGATGCGCTGACGGCCGCCCGCCATGCCATGACGGTCATGGGCATCTGCGGAGAGCTCGCCGCCGCCCAAGCCGCCGGGCCGGGGAGCATGCAGGTCCATTTTATCGACGCCCTGTACACTCTCGATGGCGAACAGCTCCGCGCCCATTGGCTTGACCCCCGCTAGCCGCCCACCCTCTCGCATCCCCCGAAACACCACCCCAGTGCCCCAACGCTGGGGTCAGGTCTTTCTTTGCCACATATTTTTTGCCGGATCGTCCCTTTCAGTCCACAAGAAGGCCGCAAAACCCTCCCGAGGATGACGGGAAAGACACCCGGTCAAGTTTTCCCATGGTGATACCCGCTACAACAATGCCAGCATTTTGCTGATGTCCTCGACAAAGACCTCATAATACTTTTCGCCTGGGAACGAAAGAGCTCCCCTAAACGGCTGTCCCAGTCCCGCGTCTCCCAGCAACGGCCCGATCTCTTTCGCCAACCGCCGCCACTCGGAAGCCAGCATCAGCGCATCAAGTTCCTGGCGTTTGGGATCGGACACGCCCAGCCAGAGAATCTCCAAGGCACGAAACAGCGGAACGGAATTCACCCACGGGGTCAAGCCATTCGGTCGCAACAGCTTGTCGAGGGTTTCCGGAGCCAGGGCGTAAAGTTTCTCGCGACCGCTGCTGCGTACCTGTACCGCCCCGGAGTGAACCATTTCGACCAGAACATTCTGGGTCGAGCGTGGCCCCTGCCCGATCGATTTGGCGATCCGCGAAGGATGAATTTCATCGACCGACCCGAGCAGACAAAGGATTTCACAGCGAAGATTCACGCCAAAGAGCGCCCGCAAGCGCAGCAGAAGGGTCGGCATCCCTTCTCTTGGGAAAGGTCGGGAAAGACCCCGCGTTTGTAGCGATGGCCGCAATAGCCCATGACGACGGAAAATTTCATCGCATTCTTTCGGTGTCGGCATCGGTCGCCCATCCTTCATAAAGAAAAGGGGCGATTCCTCTTTTTGCGCGTATTTCGTCGCCAGTTTTTTCCACTTGAGCGCCACCGAGGATTTGCGCCCAAGCCTCTCCGCGACGGCGCTGAGTTCCGCCTGGGCGTGGAACCCGGATTGTGTCACCAGATTCCGAAGGCGCTGGACATTCATGAAGTTTCCGTTGCCTTCCAACCAGTCCAGGACTTCATCAAAGAGCCGGGCATCGTAGCGGGCAACCGTCAAGGTCAGCAGCAACAGCGCTTCCGGGTCGATCACCCGCGACTCCTCGGACAGACCGTAACCGGAGACGCCAAGCGCGGTCCATTGCCGCCAGAGCAGGTCAAGCAGTTGGTCGAGGACGTTTTTTTTAAATTCGCTCAACGAGATGGGCATAGCCGAACTCCCGGAAAAACATGCGGATGCTTTCCTTGTAGCCTTCGGAGGGGTCGTGGGTTGTCGACCAGGCGACCGCCGCCAGCAACTCCCCGTCCGTTGGTTCCAATGCCTGAAGATCGGTGGCATGATAGCCGCCGAACTGATCGACGGCCGCGTAGAGTTTGAAAAAGATCTGGTCGATCCGGCCGATGAACGCGACGGTCAACTTTTCACCGAACCATCGCCATTGCAATCGCTCGGCGAAACCTTCCGGAAGGCCCAGCCGGTAGAGTCCCCCGTCGCCGCTGCTCGGTCCGTTGTTCAGCCAATCGGCGGGAAGGCCCAGATCTTCCGCCACCTCCTTGGCCGCATTGACTAACGCCACTGGAAGCGGCGCGGGATCGATCAGATCCCCCGCGTCGTTCGCCATCGCGACGATGTCGACATCCCGGGTGGCTCGCATGACCATTTCAGTTGCTACCAAAGCCGTTCCACCACACACCACCAAGTTGTAATTGGGAGAACCCGCGATGGCCAAGCGCCCATTCAGCAGCCGTAAGGCGGTATCGAACTGCTCGTATTGATATGACATTGTATCCTCTTGCTCGCTTTTTGCGAACTATAAACGACATTTAGAAGGAAAGCAATAGATGGGCGGTCGGGGTCGGGGGTGAAAAGGTGGGGCCAGGTCTTTCTTTGCCACAGTCTCATCACCCGATACTCCCTTACAGCCCCGTCTCGCCCCCATCCCCTGATCGAAAACCCCGCCGCCGGTCACGCCGCCTGCTTGTCTTTGCCGGAACCGCGCCCCATTCCCTGCCACAGGGCATCGGCGGTGTAGACGGCGAGCGCCGCCCAGATGCAGCTGAAACTGAGCAGATGCCCGCGCGAGAAGGGCTCGCCGTAGAGGCCGACGGCGAAGAGGAAGTGCAGGCTGGGGGTGATGTACTGGAGGAAGCCGATGGTGGCCAGGCGCAGGCGGCGGGCGGCGCCGACGAAGCAGAGCAGGGGTAGGGCGGTGACCACGCCGGAAAGGGGGAGGAGCAGATCGAGAAGTGGCTCCCCGGCGAGAAAGGCGCTCTGGTGCCGGATGTCGAGGTAGAACAGATAGCCGAGGGCGAGGGGGGTGAGAAGGAGGGTTTCGATGGTCAGGCCGAGCAGGGCGTCGACCCGCGCCAGTTTCCGCAGCAGGCCGTAGAGGCCGAAGGTGGAGCCCAGGGTCAGGGCGATCCAGGGAAATGCGCCGTGCCCCAGGGTGAGGTTGGCCACGCCGAGGGCGGCGAGGGCGACGCTGAGTTGTTGCCGGCGGTTCAGCCGTTCGCGCAGAAAGAGGAAGCCGAGCAGCACGCTGAAGAGCGGGGTCATGAAATAGCCGAGGCTCGATTGCAGCACCTGCCCCTGTTGCACGGCGTAAATGAAGACCAGCCAGTTGCCGGCGATGAGCAGGGTCGAGCCGGCGAGGGTGAGGAGCGTCCCCCGGTCGCGCAGGACGCCCCACAGGGGGCCGAGGCGTCGGCTCAAGGTGACCAGCAGCATCAGGAAAGCGGCCGACCAGAAGATGCGATGCCCGACCACTTCCAGCGGGGTGGCGGCGTTGACCAGCCGGAAGAAGGCCGGGAAAGAACCCCAGACGCCATAGGCCAGCAGCCCCAGGGTCAGCCCCTGGCGGGCGCGGGCGCGCGCGGCGTCCGGCCCGTCGAGGCTGGTGGGTTCGGTTGCTTGGCGGTTGGCCATCCCGGTTGGTTCCCTCGTTTATCGCAAGCCTTTGATGAACGTCCCGACCGCCGCGACACCGTCGCGGTCGAAGACCCGGACCGCCTGACTGCCGACCACGGCGATATCGGCCTTGCCCTTGAGAAACTCCACATCCTCCCGGCTGCTCACGCCGAAACCGAGGGCCAGGGGGAGCTCGGTGGCCTTGCGGCAGCGGGCGAGATAGGCGTCGATCTCCCGCGAGAATTCGGTGTGGGCGCCGGTAACCCCCTTGCGGGCGACGCAGTAGACGAAACCCCCGGCGTTTTCGGCGATAAGTTTCAGCCGGTAGTCGGGGCTGTTGGGGGCGAGGATGAAGATCGGGTCGAGGCCGTTCGCGGCCATCGCCCGCAGGTATTCCCCCGCTTCCTCCGGCGGCAGATCGGGGACGATGGCCCCTTTCAGGCCGCGCTCCGCCATGGCCGCCGCGAACTTCGCCACGCCGTATTTGAAGAGGATGTTGTAGTAGGTCATGAACAGAAACGGGATGTCGAACTCCCGGGCGACCCGCTCGGCGAAGTCGAGACACTGCTCGACGGTAATGCCGGTGGCCAGCGCCTCCTGATTGGCGCGCAGGATCACCGGGCCGTCGGCAATCGGCTCGGAAAAGGGGATCTGCAGTTCCATCAACTCGACCCCGGCTTCGACCATGGTCTTGACCAGCCGGTAGGAATCCTCCAGCGAGGGGTAGCCGATGACGATGTGGGTCATCAGCAGGATGTCTTTGCTCTTGGCTTGTGCGCGGATGGTCGTCTCAAGCATGATATTGCTCCGCCTTGTCTCGGATGAATTGCCGCCAGGCCGGGTCTTCGAAGGCGTCGGCGACGGTGAAGATGTCCTTGTCCCCCCGTCCGGACTGGTTGATGATGATGCAGTCGTCGGGGGAAAGGGTCGGCGCCTCCTTGAAGGCCTGGGCGAAGGCGTGGGACGACTCTAACGCCGGGATCAGCCCCTCCTTGCGCATGGTCAGGGACAGGGCGTCGACCACTTCGCGGTCGGTGGCCGCTTCGAATCGGGCCCGGCCGCGGGTGTGCAGATGGGAGAGAATCGGCGAGACGCCGACGTAGTCGAGGCCGGCGGCGATGCTGTGGGTCTCCTGCATCTGGCCGTCGCCGTTCTGCAGAAAGTAGGTCTTGTAGCCCTGGGCCACGCCGATGCTGGCGTCGTTCGAGGCCAATCGTGCGGCGTGCAGACCCGAGTCCAGGCCGTGGCCGCCGGCTTCCACCCCGACCAGTTCCACCGGATCGTCCATGAAGCCCGAAAAGAGCCCCATGGCGTTGCTGCCGCCGCCGACGCAGGCGTAGACCCGCTTGGGCAGTTTCCCTTCCCGTTCGAGAATCTGCCGGCGCGCTTCCTGGCCGATGATCGACTGGAAGTAGGTGACCATCTCCGGGAAGGGGTGGGGGCCGCAGGCGGTGCCGAGGACGTAATGGGTGTTGTCCATGTTCGAGACCCAGTCGCGGAAGGCCTCGTTGATGGCGTCCTTGAGGGTGCGCGAGCCGTCCTTGACCGGCACCACCGTGGCGCCGAGGCGCTCCATCCAGAAGACGTTGGGGCGTTGCCGCAGCACATCGACCTCGCCCATGTAGATGGTGCATTCCAGGCCGTAGCGGGCGGCCATGGTGGCGGTGGCGACGCCGTGCTGGCCGGCGCCGGTCTCGGCGATCACCCGCTTTTTCCCCATCCGCTTCACCAGCAGCCCTTGACCCATGACGTTGTTGGCCTTGTGCGCGCCGGTGTGGTTGAGGTCCTCGCGCTTGATGTAGATTTTCGCGCCGCCGAAATGCCTGGTCAGATTTTCGGCGAAGGTCAGCGGGGTGGCGCGACAGGAGTAGGTCGACATGATCTCGACATATTCGGCCCAGAAGGCCGGGTCGTTCTTCGCCGCGGCGAAGGCGGCTTCCAGCTCGTCGAAGGTGGCGGCCAGGATTTCCGGGACGAAAGCGCCGCCGAATTCCGCGTAATAGCCACGGTTACGCATGCTCGAATCCTCCAAGGGTTTGGGAAAAGACAAATTGATCGGTACGACAATAGAGTCGGGAGAAGAAGCCCGCCTCCCGCTGGGGGAAATGCAGCAGGCGCTCGACCCGCAGGATGGCGGTCTCCGAACTGACCTCCAGCCGTGCGGCCCGCTCGCCGGTCAGATAGTCGATATGGAAACTCTGCCGCCCGCCGGAGGGCCGCAGGAAGTAGCGTTCCGCCGCCAGGGCCGAAAGAGATTGACCGGCGAGATCGAGGCGGTCGAGGCCGGGGAAGAGCCCGGCGTCGAGGTCGAGCTCTTCGAGCAGCACCGGGGTGGACTCGCTTCGGGTCAGGCGGGTCAGGGTGAAGACGTCGCGTCCGGCCAGGGGGTGACGCTCGCCGTCGGCGAGGCGGTGCCGCGTGACCTCCCCCAGCAGGTGGCTTTCCATGGCCAGCCCCTGCTTGCGGAAGGAGGCGCCGGTGCCGTCGAGGGAAAAGAGATCGATTTCCTTGGGCGCCTCCCGTACATAGGTACCCGACCCCCGCCGCCGGCTGAGCAGCCCCTGGCGTACCAGGGCGTCGAGGGCCTGGCGCACCGTCGGTCGACCGATGCCGTACTCCGCCGCCAGACGCGGTTCCGAGGGGATGCGCTCCCCCGGCGCGAACTCGCCGGCGCGGATGGCGGCGGCCAGCCGTTCGGCCAGTTGGTGATAGAGGGGGGTCGGGGATTGGGGATCGAGCATGGGCTGTCCTCGGAACGAATTATGGACGAATCTAAACCATAATCTGTAAAGTTGTCAAGACAGATTTTTGTTGAACTTCTTCTTGCGGAGGCGGTAAGCGACGGCTAGAATTAATCATTCATAACCATTTCGCCGGTCGCGGGCCGGTCGGGCAGTTTCTTGAAGATCGCGGGCGGCGGAGCCGCCGGGAGGCGCAAATGAGCAAGAGAATCATCATCTGTTGCGACGGAACCTGGAACGAGCCGGAGA
>CALJLX010000237.1 GCA_937982495.1 uncultured Desulfuromonas sp. | reverse complement strand
CCCCTCGCCCTCGACGTATTGCGCGTCGAACGCCTGCGCCGGGCCGGCTATCAAGTCCACACCCAGACCATCCCCGGCGACATCACCCCGAAAAACCGGCTGCTGCTGGCCGAACCGCGCTGACGGCAACCCGCCTCCGAAAATTCCGCTACAGGTTTTCGCTCAAGCAATCGGTATCTTTTATCCGTGGGAGGGTGTAGTATTAATTTGTTGATCCGTCCCCCCGCCCCACCTTCGCCGCCCCTCATCCCTTCACTGCCGTAATGAACTGAGTTTATGGCCTGAAGCGACCCGTTGCCCGCCAACGGGTGTTCCAAGCCCGATGCTTTCGCAAAAAGCATCAGGCTAAATGGCTAAGCGCCAACCGGTCAAGCTTGCCCTTAGATTCCGATCCGTTCCCCGGTTTTTATCGGCCATCCTTCGGCTAGTTGCCAACCAGGAGTCACACGATGCGAAAACCCACGTTTTCCCAAGGCAAAGCGATCGAAACCCGCTGTACCAAATGCCGCAAAACCACCTCTCACCTGATCCTCGCCATGAACGACGCCACTCCGGGAAAGGTTCTCTGCAACATCTGCGGTCGCCAACACGATTACCAGACGAACGCCACGACCCAGAAGACCGCCGTGCGGCAAAACAACCAGCTCAAGGCCGCCGAACGCAAGGAGTGGGAAGAGTTGCAGCCGACCATCGCCGGCGGCGAGGCGACGGATTATTCCATGACCGCCCACTACAAAATCAGGTCGCTGATCAACCATCCGACCTTCGGCTTCGGTTTCGTCCAGCGCATTGTCGGTCCGCAAAAGATCGAGATTCTCTTCGAGGACGGCAAGAAAACCATGCGCTGCAAATAAGCCTTAACACTTTCACGAGGAGAGGGATTCAGGAGGTCAGGATGGAAATCTGCGCGCTCTGTGAAGAGCAATCGCGAAAAAGCCGCAACGGAAAACCCCACGAATTTCTGGTAAAAATCGACTCCCCGCGAAAGTTCAACGGGATCAACCCGCGCGGCTTCGAAGAACAGGATTATCAGTGCCTGACCTGCAAGGCCAGATTTACCCAGAGCACCGACAAGAACAATCTGGCCTGGACCCTGTGGCGGGGATGAGGACTTTCGGCAAAGAATCCGGAAGGTTCCATGACGGACGCAGGACCGGGCAGGTCGGCGCGACGGCTTCGGACATTAGTCGCCAAAAAACTTAGCCCCGTCTCATTTTTATTATTTTTTTTCTCCGTGACTTTCGCTATCATTCGGCAGCTTTTCCCAAGACCCATTCAACAGGAGGAAGAAAATGAAAAAAGCGTCTATTGTTCTTTCGGTGGTGGCGGCGATGCTGCTGGCGAGCGGAGCCTCGGCTTCGAGCACGGCGAAAAAGCCCTCCCCCGACGAAGCCATTGCCATGCTCAAGGCGGGGAACCAGCGTTTCGTCTCCGGGCAATCGGCCCACCCCCATATCGACGCCAAGCGTATCGCCCAGGCGGCCAAGGAAAACCAGGGGGATCACGCCTACGCCACGATCATCAGTTGCTCCGACTCCCGGGTTCCGGTGGAAGCGATCTTTGACGCCGGCATCATGGACCTCTTCATCATTCGCGTCGCCGGCAACGTCTGCGACACCGACGAGATCGGCTCCATCGAGTACGGCCTGGCCCACGTCAACACCCCGGTGCTGGTCGTTCTCGGCCATAGCCAATGCGGCGCGGTAACCGCCGTGACCCACGCCGTCCACGGCGAAGGACACGCCCTGGAGCGTAACATTCCGCCCTTGGTCGACAACATCGAGCCGGCGGTAACCCGCGCCGACCAGCAGTACCCCCAGGTCCACGGCGACGCCATCATTCCCTACGCCATCGAAGAAAACGTCTGGCAGGGTATCGAGGATCTCTTCCGCGAAAGCCCGGCGACCCGCGATATGGTCAAATCGGGCAAAGCCAAGGTCGTCGGCGCCATGTACGTTCTCGAAACCGGTAATGTCGAATTCCTGCCCGAGGAAAAGGTGCAGAAAATCCTCGCCCGGGTCGAATCCTCGCGCAACAAAGCCATGGAGGCCATGGCTCACTAAGCGAGAAAATCGTCTCTCTTTCCGCACGATCAAAAAAACGCCTGACGACCGGAGATTGCCCGGCCGTCAGGCGTTTTTCTTTATGTCCCCCGACCCCCCTTCCCGAAAAAACAAAAAAAGGCCGGGAGAACTGAGCTCCCAGCCATAAAAGTTACAATAGTTTTTTCCCGGTTGCTAGAAGGGAATATCGTCGTCTGGATTGAAGGGCGGATCGGCGAAGTCTTCGTAGGCCGGTGTCGCCGGGGTCGAACGCTGGGCCTGCGGGGCCGGGCGGCTTTCCTGGCGGTTGCCGCCCCGGGGAGCGTAGCCGCCTTCGGACCGGCCACCGCCTCCACCGCCTTCGTCGCCGCGCCCGCCGAGCATCTGCATCTGGTCGGCGACGATTTCGGTGATGTAGCGCTTATTGCCGTCCTTGTCGTCGTAGGAGCGGGTCTGAATGCGCCCCTCGATGTAAACTTGCTTCCCTTTGTGCAGATATTTGCCGCAGATCTCGGCCAACTGCCGCCAGGCGACGATGTTGTGCCACTCGGTCTTTTCCTGCTGCTG
>CALJLX010000236.1 GCA_937982495.1 uncultured Desulfuromonas sp. | reverse complement strand
CGGTCGGGGATTTCTGCCGCCGCGACCTGATCACCTGTCCGGTGGAAGCGACGGTCGTCGACCTGGCGGCGATCATGCGGGAAAGGAATGTCTCCAGCATCATCGTCCGCGAGGGGGAGACCCCCGTCGGTATCATCACCGACCGCGATTTGCGCAATAAGGTGGTTTCCCAGGGCAAGGATCCCGCCGTCCTGACCGCCCGTTCGATCATGAGCGAACCGCTGATCACGGTTCCCGAAGAGAGCTATCTTTTCGATGCGGTCTGCATCATGTCCCGCCATCACATTCATCGGGTCGGCGTGGTTGATGGGGCCGGGCGTCTTTGCGGCATGGTCAATGAATCGGACATCCTGCGGGTCCAGACCCACTCCCCCCAGTTGTTGCTGCGCGATCTGCAGATGGCCGAAAACCTGGAGGATCTGAAGAAGGTTTATCGAGGGATTCAGGGCCTGGTGGTTTTTTTGAGTCGTTCCGGGGTGCGCACCAAGGATCTGATCAAACTCATCGCCAGCCTGAACGACAGCATCCTGCTGCGGCTCATCGAACTGCTCCGTCGCGAGCGTTTTGTCGAGCTGCCCGATGGCTTCGTTTTTATGGTGCTCGGGAGCGAAGGGCGGGGGGAGCAAACCCTCAGTACCGATCAGGATAACGCCATCATCTGTGCCGATGGGCTGGATAACGAGGCGCTGGGCCGCATCGAGGCCTTTTCCCAGGCATTGATCGACAGCCTCATTCGGATCGGGGTGCCCGAGTGTCCCGGAGGGATCATGGCCAAGAACAGCTTCTGGCGCCGGAGCCTGAAGGATTGGTCCGTCGCGCTGGATCAGTGGATTTCCGTTCCCAGCCCGGAAAATATTCTCAACTTCAGCATGTTCGCCGATATTCGCGGGGTCTGGGGGGATATGTCCCTGGTCGATTCCCTAAAGAGCGCCGTGATCCGGCGGGCGATGGAAGAAGACCTTTTCCTTTCGCGCATGGCGGCCAATGTCGTCCGTTTCGTTCCGCCCCTCGGTATGTTCGGCACCCTGAAAGTCGAAAAGAAGGGGCCGTATCACGGGCTGATCGATCTGAAAAAGGCCGGCATTTTTGCCATCACCGAGGGGGTCAAGGTCATGTGTCTGGCCCGCGGACGCCTTGGCGGCGGCACCCGGGAAAAGATCCAGTGGCTCAAAGAGCAGGAAGTTTTGCCGCCCAAGCAGGCCGACGATCTCGAAGCGGCCTTCAGCCTGCTGGTCTTTTACCGGTTGCGCGGGCAGGTTGATGCCATCCGCGCCGGGTATGAACCGAACAACTACATCAATCCCGCCAAGCTCAACCGCCTCGAATTGGGGAGGCTGCGGCTTTCCCTCGAAGTCGTCAAGTCTTTTCAGACGACTCTCGGCACTCATTTTCGCTTGAACATGCTGCGTAATTAAGTCCGCAAATCACATTTTCATCAGGAGGATGTCTTGTCAGAAAACGAAGATTTCAGCCAATATGCCGATGGATTGAGCAAGGTACGCCAGCGGCGCTGGTACCTGTGGGGGGTGATTCTGATCTACATCCCTCTCATCTGGACGACCCTGACCATCACCCAATCGGACCGGGAAACGGCCAAGGTTTTCGCCGTCTGGTTCGTCTTGGCCTGCATCGCCAGCTGTATTTCCGCCTTCGTCAAATGTCCCCGTTGCGGCAATCTTTTTCACGTCAACGGGCTGATTCCCATGTATTTCCGTCGGTGTCTGCACTGTGGGCTGCCCCTCAACGCCGACAAGAAAAAAGAGTAGTTCCGGGAGCTTGTTAATAGGAGAGTGGTACGGTAAACTTGAAACCGCATTTAAATTCACTCATTCAGGAGGCCCTATGCAGCGAAGTAGATCCCTTTTCAGTCTGTTGCTGGTCTGTTTTTTCGCCCTGGCCTGCGCCCCGGTCGCTCAGCAGGATGTCCTTCTCAAGTCCGTCGGTGACCGGGCGCCGATCTTTTCCGCCGCCACCAGTCAGGGAACATTGTTCAATTACGACCTGGATTACTACGGCAAGCATCACCTGATTATGACCTTCTTCCCGGCGGCCTACACCCCCATCTGAACGGGGGAAATGGAGGGTCATCAGAGGAATCTCCATCTCTATGACCGCTTCAACGCCCGCGTGGTGGGCGTCAGCCGCAACGATGTCAATACCCTCAAATTCTGGTCCGACGAACTGGAACTGACCTTTCCCATCCTCTCCAATCCGGTGGGGCATATCGGTATGTGGTTCGGTGCCCAGCCTCCCGGTTATCCGATGTTCAGCCGTAAGACGGTGATCATCGACCGGCAGGGGATCATTCGCTACATGCGCAACGGCACCCCGGATTTCCATGACATCCTCCAAACGCTGAAAAAACTTAACGCCGAGGAGGTGAAATCATGATGCGCCTGTTGTTGCTTGCTATGGTTGTTCTGCTTCTGGGCGCCTGCGCCGCCCCCGCGCCGACGACGGTCGATCCCCTGGCCGCCCTGCGGCGGGCCGACGGCACGGTGGTCTGGCAGGAAGAATACGCTTTTCATTCGCCCCCCGCCCCCTGGGCGCTGGTCTCGCTGGATGAAGACGACTACAGCATCGCCTTCGCCAAGGAATGCAGCGAGTACTTCCCCTGCCAGTCGACCATGGCCTATGCCGAGGAACCCTTCGGTTATTCCAAGGATTTCGAAAAACGGGCGCCGGAATTTTTCAAGCGCTTCCTCTGGGCCAGCCGGGTCGTTTTCGGCGAACCCCGACTGGAGCCCGCCACCTTCGACGGAAAACCGGCGCTCGTTGCCCGCGTTGAAGGGAAGGAACGGGTCAAAGGCCAGAAGGTTTCGGCCAAGGTCGTCTTCGCCCGGCGCGGCGAGCGGGTGGTCGGTTTTTATTACACCCAATGGCGGCCGGAGCAGATCGCCTATGACCCGGTGGACGAACAGGCCTTCGACGCCTTCGTCGCCTCCTTCAAGTTCGTGAAACCGTCTTTTTATGAACAGTTGTAGGATGGATTGAGGAAGGATTGGATGAAACGCAAAAAGGACCGCATGATCGCGGTCCTTTTTGCGTTTTGGAGGGTACGACCGGCAGATTTTGTGTCGGACCAGGGCGCACGCGGTGCGCCCCTACGGCAAAATTCGGTGGTTGCGCATCACTCAAACCCTCAGACATGGAATGCAT
>CALJLX010000235.1 GCA_937982495.1 uncultured Desulfuromonas sp. | reverse complement strand
TCGTCATCCGCCGGCGTTTCGTTCGCGACTTCCGGCCGGGCAATGGGAGCGGGCGTCGCGGCGGGAACAACGGGGGCCGCCTGCGGCTGACGGAGATCGCTCCCGGGCGGAACCGCCACCGCTTCCGGAGCGGTCGCTGTGCCCGATGTCTTGGCGGGCGCGGCAACCGGCGCGGGTGCTTGCGACGGGGGGACAATTACGGTTTCAGCGGCGACGGACGGTGCCGGAGCGACCTCTGCCGGAACAGGCTCCACCCCGGCGGCCTTCGCCGTGGGCGCGGCGGCCGCCTCGGCCTGCTTTTTCCGCACTCCGGCGAGCAGGGCTTTCACCCCCTGGCGCGGGCTTTCCGACGGTCCCAGGTAATAGCTCGATTCGGCGACCAAGGCCTGATCCGCCGATTTATAGAAGCGGGTATGCAGACTCTTCGGGCGCATGAAGGTCTTGCCGGACTCATCGATATCCAGCGCCTCGACCACGGAGAGCCGAACCTCCACCTGCGCCTCGGGCGATTCGGCGAGCAACACCCGGTAGCCCATCCCCTCCAACTCCTCTTGCGCCGTCGCGACCAGTTCGGAGTAGACCTCCTCCGGCCCCCGCAACGACACCGTCGAAACCGTACTCCAGTCGAAACCGGGGCGCACCCGGGCATGCCAGGAGGCACAGCCGGTCAGACCTATCACCAAGGCAACAAGCCAGAATCGAAACACACGCATGGGCAACTCCTCGCTTAGGGGATGAAACAATCCTTGATGAGATTAACGTGAGCGAGGGCGCCATGCAACGATTAAAGCGGCCCGGGACCACCTCCTTTTGTTTTGACAGCATGGGAATGGCTGCGTTAAAACAGGGCTCGGCAATCTTCATTTTGTTGGCTTCATCCCTGTCCACCCCAAGACAAAGGTATCGACCCATGATCGCTTGCCGCATCCTGCCCTGGCTGGCCCTGTCGTTGATCCTCCTGACCGCTTCCGCCTCGGGCGCCGACCTCGCCATCGGCCCATTCCAGACCGGCAACCGCGCCCCCATGACCCAGATTTTCGGCCTGCCGACCCCCGGCCATGCCCAGGTGCTCGCCCCCGGCGAACACGCCGCCGAGCTCGCTCTGGATACGGCGCAGAACTACACCCACAACAGCAGCGGCTCCGAGAGCGCCTTCT
>CALJLX010000234.1 GCA_937982495.1 uncultured Desulfuromonas sp. | reverse complement strand
GCTGCTCAACGGCATCGGCTACGGTTTCGAGTTCACCGAGCCGCGCGGCCACGCCTACATGATCCAAGACCAGCTCCATGTCGATCCGGCCCGGGTCAAGGCGGGCGGCTCTTGCCTGAGCTGCAAGACCCCCTACGCCCAGGTTCTCCAGGAGACGTTGGGAGAGGATTACTTCAAGCAGTCCTTCGCCGAGGTGCGCGGCCGGATTCCCGAAGCCGATCAGCTGCAGGGCGTGGCCTGTGTCGACTGCCATAAAAGCAGCGCCGATCCCGCCCTGCGCCTCGCTCGCGATTTCACCCTGGGGCAGGGGCTGAAGGCCATCGGCAAGGATCAGGCCGCCCTCACCGACCAGGACCTGCGCAGCCTGGTCTGCGCCCAGTGTCATGTAACCTACAGTATGACCAAGGATGCCGAAATGAAAACCACCGGCGTGATCTTTCCCTGGCAGGGAAGCAGCTGGGGGGGCATCAGCATCGAAAAGATCATCGCCCAGCTCCGCTCCGACCCGGCTTACGCCGAATGGACCCAGAGCGTGACCGGCTTCAAGCTCGGCATCGTCCGGCACGCCGAATTCGAGGTCTTCAGCAAGGGCAGCCCCCACTGGGAAGCCGGGGTCGCCTGCGCCGACTGCCACATGCCCGCCGAGGAGCGGGACGGCCAAACCGTCTCCGACCACCGCATCATGAGCCCGCTGAAAAACGACCTCAAGGCCTGCGCCCAGTGTCATGAGGAAAGCCCGGAAGAGCTGCGCGGCAAGGTCTTCGCCATCCAGGATGAAGCCGCCTCCCGGCTGATCCGCGCCGGCTACGCCACGGCCGGGGTGGCCAAGCTCTTCGAACTCGCCAACAACGGCGCGGCCGCGGGCAAGGCCCTCGACGAGGCGCTCTATGCCCAGGCGCGCGTGGCCTACGAAGACGCCCTCTACCGGGTGCTCTACATCCAGAACGAGAATTCCACCGGCTTCCACAATCCCGAGGAAGTGCTGCGCATCCTCAAGGATGCCAAGACCTTCCACGAGCAGGCCGATTCCCTGCTGCGCCAAGCCATGGCCCAGGCCGGGATCGAAGCGCCGGCGGTGGTCGATCTCGAACTGGACAAGTATCTCAACAACCGGGGAACGAAAAAGATCATGCACCGCCCCGAATGGGTCATTGTCGACCCCCTGCCGGAACGGCAGGAGTGATCCGCAACTTAAAAGCCGGCGGCGTGATGCCGCCGGCCCCTTGACCAAGGAGGTCGACGATGAAGATACCTTTTCGTAAATCGCTGGTGACACTGGGATTGTTCCTGATTCTGGGGATGGCGCTGGCGCCTGGTCGGGCTGCCGCCCACTGCGATGCCTACGATGGCCCGGTGATCGTCGCGGCGCGATCCGCCCTCGAACAGGCGGAGGTGACGCCGCTGCTCAAATGGGTCAAGGCCGAGGCCGAAGGGGAAATTCGCGAAGCCTTCGCCCAGACCCTGAAGGTGCGCGGGCTCGGCGAAGAGGCGCGGGAGCTGGCCGACCGCTACTTTTTCGAGACCCTGGTGCGCCTCCATCGTGCCGGCGAGGGCGCCCCCTACACCGGCCTCAAACCCGCCGGCCAGATCGCCCCGGTGGTCGCCAAGGCCGATCAGGCCCTGGCCCAGAGGAATATCGACGCCCTGGTCAAGGCGATTCTCCAGCACACCGAAGAGGGCATCCGCGAGCATTTCACCCACGCCCTGGAGACCGCCAAGCATGCCGACGAAAGTGTCGCCGCCGGGCGCGAGTACGTCGCGGCCTACGTGACCTATGTCCACTATGTGGAAGGGATCGCCCAGGTGGTGCACGGCGCGCCCCATCACGGCGAAGCCGCCGCACCGGCCACCGGACACGGCCACTGATCCACAAGGTTCGGGTACGAATTTCGTCATCCACAACAAGAACGGGCCGCCTCGCAAGGGGCGGCCCGTTCTTGTTGTGGTGATCCGTGGTTCAGGGGTCAGCGGCGCAGGTAGTCGTCGATTTCCGCGAATTGTTCCGTATCTTTTTCGCTGACGCCGATGTCGGCGAAGGCCCGGCGCCAGTCGGCAACGGCGGTGAAGACCTCTTCGACAATCGCGGCGGCACCGGAAATCCCCCAGGTCCGGCCGAGGCTTTCCAGATTGACACGCCCCGGGAAAATCGGATCGAGGTCGAAGAAGAGGACATGCTCCCCCCGCTGACCGATGTCTGGAACCAAATCGAAGGCGGGGGAGAGACGCCAGCCTTCTTCACGGGTGCAGGTCATCCAGAAGTTCTTCAGATGATCGTCGGTGTTATGCATCACGGCATTGAAGACCATCTGCCGAAAGAGCCGCTCCGAATCGGTCTTGGGGGCGGCGCTGACCTTGCGCACCACCTGCAGGAGATCCACATAGCGGGCCTGATAATAGCCGGAGGCCTTGAGCAGCGTTTGCAGGCTGAGCATGTGCCGTCGTCCCCGGGGAACGATGTCGAAGCGCCGGACCAGCAGGACCGGGCGATGGCCGCATTCCACCAGCCGCGTGGCCGGCACGACCAATCCCGCCCGCGCCGCCAGGGCCAGGGTCGCCGCTTCGATGCGCACGACATCGACCTGATCCTTGACGCTCGGGAATTTGGCGAGGCAATGTTCGCCGGTCGCCTCGTCATAGACCAGCGCCTTGGGGCGCGCCCCCCCCGGCGAACTGCCCGCACCCAACAGCAGGTTGATGTCCGTATCGGAACGATCCCCCCGTTCGAAGGCCGCGGCCGTTTCGACCAGGCGATTCAGATAGAGCGCAGAGACCCTTTCCTCCGGTTGTCGTGGGGCGCCTTGTTCGCTGTAGGCGAGGGCACCGAGGCCGGATGCCCCCAGGGCCAGAAGTAAATGGGGAAGTTTTTGTTGCTGCGGAGGCAGACGATGTT
>CALJLX010000233.1 GCA_937982495.1 uncultured Desulfuromonas sp. | reverse complement strand
CCCTTTACAACAAGCTCGCCCTCGACCAGGACCAGTTCAACAGCGAAAAGATCGGCGACGCCTTCAACCTGCGTAACCGCGCGGTCGCCGTGGCCCTGCGGCGCGGACTACTCAACGCCTTCGAACTGGAGCATGAGGAAGAAGAATTTCAGGAGTGGCTCAGGCAGTTCAAGAAAAACCGGCGCTGACCATTTCCACCCCCACAGAACGAAGGTCCGTTTTCACTTCATCTCAGCGTTTCAGCTTCGCGATTTACCAGGTTCTTCGCGATTATCTTTTTGGAGGAGAGAATCAATGTCGCAAAGAATCGTCTTTTCTCTCATTCTTCTGGTCGGGCTGGCCATGGCCTGGCCGGCGACATCCGCCCTGGCCTTTTCGGGACAGTTGCAAGGTATTTACGGGCAGGTCGACAACGAAGAAATAGAGGGTGCCGGAGCCAGTCTCGCCGTCGGCTCCCGCTTCGGTCTGCAACTCGACGGCGCCTACGCCGAACGGGAAGAAAACCAGCTCAAAGGAGTGGGCCTGCACCTTCTCTACCGCCGGCCGGAACGCTTTCTCTTCGGCCTGCTCGCCGCCCACGGCGAAGACCAGAATGTCGATCTCAATCGTCTCGGCATCGAAGGGGATCTCTACCTGAAGAGGCTCACCCTGGCGGCGACGGCGGGGCAACAGCAGGGAGATATCGACTACAACCTCTTCGCCGCGGTCGATCTGCACTGGTATCCGGCCCCGGACCTACGCCTCACCCTGGGCGGCGCATTCGCCGACAAAAACGACGGGCGCCTCCACCTTGGCGCCGAATACCAGATCGTTTCGGGACTGGCCGCCTTTATCGAGGCCGCCGCCGGCGAGAACCATTACGACCACCTGCTGGGCGGCATCCGCCTCTATATCGGCCGGAGCAAGCCCCTGATCAACCGGCACCGGGAAAACGATCGCCCCAACCCTGTTATCGCCAATCTCCTGCAGGGGTTGGCGAGCATCGAATCGCGCTAGCTCTATCCTTCTCAACCGCAAAAAACCGGGGCCGCTTCGTATAACACGAAAGCGGCCCCGGTTTTTTGCGGCAATAAAAGAGGATCAGCGGACCAGCACCGTCCACAGCACGCCGGCGGCGATGGCCGAGCCAATGACCCCGGCGACGTTGGGGGCCATGGCGTGCATCAGCAGATAGTTGGTGGGATCTTCCTTCTGGCCGATGGTGTGCGCCACCCGCGCCGAGTCGGGGACGGCGGAGACCCCGGCGGCGCCGATCAGGGGATTGATCTTGTCGCCATCCTTGAGAAACAGGTTCATGAACTTGGCGAAGAGAATGCCCCCGGCGGTGGCGATGCAGAAAGAGAGGGCGCCGAGACCGAAGACCAGCAGCGACTGGGGCGTCAAAAAATGATCGGCGCTGGTGCTGGCGCCGACGGAGACGCCGAGGAGGATGGTGACGATGTCGATCATGGCATTACGGGCGGTGTTGGCCAGGCGGTCGGTGACCAGGCTCTCCTTGAGCAGGTTGCCGAAAAAGAGCATGCCGATGAGCACGATGGAGCCGGGGGCGATGAGGGCGCAGATCATGAACCCGGCGATGGGAAAAATGATCCGCTCGCGGCGGCTGACCTGGCGGGGCGGCTTCATGTGGATGCGCCGTTCCTCGGGCGTGGTCAGCAGCTTCATGATCGGCGGCTGGATCACCGGCACCAGCGCCATGTAGGAATAGGCGGCGATGGCGATCGGTCCGAGCAGATGGGGGGCGAGCTTGGCCGAAAGGAAGATCGCCGTCGGCCCGTCGGCACCGCCGATAATGCCGATGGCTCCGGCCTCCTGGGGGGTAAAACCGAGGAAGAGGGCGCCGAGCAGAGTCAGAAAGATGCCGACCTGGGCCGCCGCGCCGAGCAGGATCAGCTTGGGGTTGGAAAGCATGGTGGAAAAGTCGGTCATGGCGCCGATGCCGAGAAAGATCAGCGGCGGAAATATTCCCTGACTGACGCCGTAATAGATATAGCTGAGGACGCTTCCCGGTTCGTAAACACCGATGGCCATCCCCGCCGTGAAGGGGATATTGCCGATCACCACGCCGAAACCGATCGGCACCAAGAGCAGCGGCTCGTAGTCCTTGACGATGGCCAGGGCGATGAAGACGATGCCGATCACGATCATGATCGCGTTGCCCCAAGTCATCAGGGAAAATCCGGTACCGTCGAGAAATTTCAGCAGCATGTCCATGACTTAGGCTCCCGGGAAGATGTCAGAGATCGCCCTTGCGCCGGTTTTTCATAACCTCGGCGGGGGCGATGGCCATGATCTCCTGTCCCTGGTTGACCGTATCGCCGGGATGGACATGAATGGCGCTGATGGTGCCGTCGAGATGGGCGTTGATTTCGTTCTCCATCTTCATCGCCTCCATCTTGTACAGCGGCTGACCGGCCTGAACCTTGTCGCCGACCTTGACGAAGACCGCCATGATCGAGCCGGGAATCGGCGCCCGCACGCTGCCGGCACCGTCGGAGCCGGGCAGGGCGCCCACATAGGCCGGGGCCGTCACCGGGGCGGAAGAGGAAAAGCTGCGCACCGGCGGCGCCTCGCCGGAAGCGCCCAGGGCTTCGCTGATTTTGTCGATGGCGACCCGGTAGCCTTGGCCGTTCACTTCCAGCTGCGCCTCCTCGGCGGAAAATTCCAGCACCTGGACGGAAAAGGGCTTGTCGTTGATTTTCAGTTCATATTTACGCATGGGGGCTCCTTTGCGAAAGACTGCGCACCTTACCGGCCGAAGCCCAGATCGCGCCCTGTCCCGAACGCCTCAAGATGGTGATTTTCTGACTTTCCCCGGTCAGCCGTTCCAGCTCCATATGCACCACCAGGCTGATGGCCGCCATGATTTCCTCCCCCTGGGGCACGGCCGCCCTTTCGGCAACGGCTTCGCTCGGCGCCGCCGGACGCGTCGCCCGGGTAGTCAGGCGGTCGAACAAGGCCAACAGCCTGGGCAACTGGGCGATGAAGAGGCTGATGAGCAGCAGCCCGGCAAAGACGATGGCCATGCCGATGAGGGTGATGGCGAAGCCGTGACCGTCCAGCACATTTTGCCAACTGACGTGAACCATGATGGACCTCGCATGCCTCAGAGAGGGATGTTGCCGTGCTTCTTGGCCGGCAGGGCATCCTGCTTGTTCTCCAGCATCCCCAGCGCCTTGACGATGCGCAGCCGGGTACGGTAGGGCAAGATGATGTCGTCGATGTAGCCGCGCCGCGCCGCCACATAGGGATTGGCGAAGGTTTCCGCGTATTCCCGCTCCTTTTCCGCCAGCAGGCGTTCCGCCGCGTCCGGATGCTTCTTCAGCTCCTTGGCGTAGAGGATCTCCGACGCTCCTTTGGGCCCCATCACGGCGATTTCCGCCGACGGCCAGGCGTAGTTGATGTCCCCCTTTAGGTGCTTGGAACTCATGACGCAATAGGCGCCGCCGTAGGCCTTGCGGATCGTCACCGTGACCTTGGGCACGGTCGCCTCGGCGTAGGCATAGAGCAGCTTGGCGCCGTTGCGAATGATGCCGCCGTATTCCTGCACCGTGCCGGGCAGAAAGCCGGGCACATCGACGAAGGTCACCAGCGGAATGTTGAAGGCGTCGCAGAAACGCACGAAACGCGCCCCCTTCACCGAGGCGTGGTTGTCGAGCACCCCGGCCAGATACTGGGGCTGGTTGGCGACGAT
>CALJLX010000232.1 GCA_937982495.1 uncultured Desulfuromonas sp. | reverse complement strand
TGTGCTCTTCCGATCTAGTCCATTCCTCCGGCACCTCGCCCAGCCACTCCACCCCGGAATCCTTGTATTTCTCGTAGCGCGGGAAACTCATAGCGACACCTGCGGTGATACTTGATCAGCATTGGACAGACACAGAAAAACTTTTTCGCGCCACTTACGGATGAAGTCCAAAGACTCCTCTTCTATCCAGCTACGGAAATCATCATCACTATCGAATTCATTATCGAAAATTCCGTATTCTTCATTTTTTTCAAGAAAATAGTTGCAGAGCTCCTGAACACAAAAATCTTCAGAGACGGCATCCCCAAAAGCAGATTCGAAAAACCATTCGTCCTCCAAATCTTCTTCAAAACGAAGATCATAGTCCCAGAGGGTGGTAATTATGGTTCCAAGCGGCATTTGGTCGCGAATCAAACATTTAAGGCCTTCCAGTTCTGCTTCCGTTAGTTTTCCTTGTATGAAGGGCATCTCAAGCTGAAACCTTGTGCCGTACCATTTGCTCAAGGCATAGTGAGCCCGCAGAAGTTGCCGATTTTCATTCAGGTATGTGTCAAAACTCATGCCGACAACTCCCCGATCATGCGGACGATGTTGTCCGTGACAACCTTCAGCTCTGTGTCGATCTCCGACAGGGAGCGCGGCGGCTCAAACACATAGAAGTGCCGGTTGAAGGGGATCTCGTAGCCGACCTTGGTTTTGTCGTGGTCAATCCAGGCGTCCGGCGCGTGCGGCAGCACTTCACGCTTGAAGTAGGCTTCTACGTCTTCGGCCAGGGGTACGTTCTCGGTATCGCGCAGACTGGAATCAGGCTGAGGCTGTCCTTTGGTCTTGCCCCGTTGTCCGAGGACGACATGGCCTTTCTCGTCGCGCAAGGGGCGCTCGACGGTAATGGTGTGGTAACCGAAATCCCGGTTCTTGAAAATCCTGGAAATCGGCACGACCTTGACCTTGCCGCCTTCGGGGGCCTGCGGTTCCTTCTCGCCGGGATAAAGCACCTGCCGGCCCGCTTCCTTGCTGTCGGCATCCAGAACGGTGGCCAGTCGGGCTTCGGTGAACTCGCCAAAAATCCGGGTGACCTCGTCGATCTGCTCCTGGTTCATCTCCTTGCGCTTACTGCCCAGGCTTTTCCGCATTTTTTGCCAAAAACTCGAAGCGTCGATCAGTTGCACCAGTCCCTTGCGGTGGGCGGGCTTGCGGTTGGAGCAAATCCAGACGTAGGTGGAAATGCCGGTGTTGTAGAACATATCCGTGGGCAGGGCGACGATGGCCTCGACCAGATCGTTTTCCAGCATGTAGCGGCGGATTTCGCTCTCGCCGGAACCGGCTCCGCCGGTGAACAGGGGCGAACCGTTCAAAACGATACCGAACCGGCTGCCGCCGTCCTTGGCCGGACGCATCTTGCTGACCAGGTGCAGCAGAAAGAGCATCGAGCCGTCGGAGACCCGGGGCAGGCCGGGGCCGAAGCGCCCGTTGAAGCCCTTCTTCTCATGTTCGTCGGTAACGACCTTCTGCACCTTCTTCCACTCCACCCCGAAAGGCGGATTGGAGAGCATGTAGTCGAAGCGGGTATGGGGGAAACCGTCATCGGAGAGGGTGTTGCCGGCCACCATGTTGCTGATGTCCTGCCCCTTAATCAGCAGGTCGGCCTTGGCGATGGCGTAGGACTCGTCGTTGAGTTCCTGGCCGTGCATGGTCAGACGGGCTTTCGGGTTGAGTTCCGCCAGATACTCCCCGGCCTCCGAGAGCATCCCTGCCGTTCCCGCCGTCGGATCATAGATGGTCCGCACGACCCCCGGCTTGGACAGCACGTCGTCGTCCTCGACGAAGATCAGGTTGACCATGAGCCGGATAACTTCGCGGGGCGTAAAGTGCTCCCCGGCCGTCTCGTTGGAGATCTCCGAAAAACGCCGGATCAGCTCCTCAAAAACCAGCCCCATCTGGGCGTTGCTGACGCTATCCGGGTGCAGGTTGACGGTAAGGAATTTTTCGGTGATGAGATAAAGCAGACCGGCCTTGGATAACCGTTCGATCTGGGTGTAGAAATCGAACCGCTCAAAAATGTCCCGAACCGCCGGAGAGAATGCCTGGATGTAGGCGAAGAGGTTTTCCTTGATGTGATCCTGATCCCCCATGAGCTTCTTCATGTCGAAGGGGGAGACGTTGTAGAAAGCCTGGCCGGTCTTCCGCAGGATGAACGGCTCGGGATTGACCCCGGCCTTTTTCTTGTCCTCATATTCCCTGAGAACGGCGTCCTTGGTCTTTTCAAGAACGCAGTCCAGGCGGCGAAGCACGGTGAACGGCAGAACCACCTTGCCGTATTCGGATTGCTTGTAGTCGCCCCGGAGCAGATCGGCGACCGACCAGATGAAAGAAGATAAGGCTTGTTGATTCATGGTCCTCCTAGTTGGTCGAGAAAATTGAAATGAATTCAGTCAATGTACGCCAGCAAAGCCGAGCTCGCTAGTTGTTTTTATGGCAGTTTTACTACGAAGGGTTTAAGGGAAATCCTTCTCGCTTCAACGACTCGTTCAGAGTAACCCTGGACACGCCGAAATGCTTGGCGACCTCAGCCTTGGTTATCATCGGATCACTGAGCATGGCAGCAGCTTTTTTTATGTCTGCTTTGCTCAAGCTTGGCTTACGGCCTCCAACGCGCCCCCGAGCACGGGCAGCCTCGAGACCAGCTTTGGTGCGCTCCCGGATTAGGGCGTGTTCGAACTCAGCCAAGGCACCGAAGATGTGGAAAACGAGTTTGCCCCCGGCATTGGTTGTGTCGATGTTCTCCTTGATGGAATGAAATCCAACCCCTCGGCCCTCCAAGGTTGCGATAATCTCGACAAGATCTTTCAACGACCGACCCAGGCGGTCCAGCCGCCACACAACGAGGGTGTCGCCTTTTCTGAGATGCCGTAGGCACTGATTCAGGACAGGTCGCTCCTTGGATGCGCCTGACTGTTTCTCCGAAAAAATATCCTCGCACCCGGCTTGCGCTAAGGCATCCAACTGAAGTTGAGGATCCTGATCTTGTGTCGAAACTCTTGCGTATCCGATCCGCATATAAAACGCCCCTTAAGTTTACATTGATTTTTTATCGGGTTTCTTTACGTAAATCAATGGCAAAAAGCCCAAGCATTGTCATTTTCAGAAGACGATTACACAAAATATCAGAAGTGGATTGCACCCCAGAATCCATATTTGGTTGACCGTTTACCGCATGAGATCACCAGCATCTCAAAGTCCACAGCGGCGATCAGCACTACTTTAAGCACATAGAAAAGGCCACATTCATCGGAACGTGGCCTTTTCTTATGACCAGGAATTCTGAGAACAGGATCGGCAGGTCCCATATTCCCAGATATTCAATCGGAGATGAATTGTCGGACGGTTAAAAACTTGACCGGGTGCTCTTGCTGAATTGCATTGGATTTGGCCTTTCCCTCCAGTTTTGAACTGTCAATTCCTGGGGAAGCTTACGAACATGCTAAAAACAGACTCCTTTAAACACACAAAAATGCCTCAGGGCTTGCTAGAAACAGGCATTTCATATCTGATTTGAGACGCTCGGCGAACCGAGAGGAGTTATGAGCAAACAAAAATATCCCCCCAGTGAAACAGGGAACCTGTCATTTTGCCGATACGGGGACTCCAGGTCGGTCTCCTTCTTTTTCAACCCGACACAGCAAGGCGGAATGAGGCCAGCTGCCGATTTCCGGGCTGCAGTATTCCGGATCGTCCGGACAAAGCATGTTGGCGTTCG
>CALJLX010000231.1 GCA_937982495.1 uncultured Desulfuromonas sp. | reverse complement strand
TCAACCACGCTTCTTCTCCTCGCCTCGTCAAAGTCCTTGAGCATTCCTGAATCCGTCAGGACGGTGCAACCCCTCTTTCAAGGTGCATGGCTCATTGACTCAGCTACTCAGCTTCGCACTTGCAAGTCGATTAAGGCTGACATGGGCTTCGGCCGCCTCCATCGCCAGTTGACGGTGTACCTCGGGCGGGACGCGCACCATGAATTTGCCGCTGAAATGCTTGGTTGAAAGGGGTTCGGGCACTTGCTCGCCATTTTCCGCCATGTCAAACACAACTTCCGCGACAAGCTTGCGAATACCTTTGAGGGCGGCTTCGGGAGAAGCCGCCAGCCAACTAAGGCTCGGAAACTCAACACAAAGACCAACGTGTTCGGCGTCTTCTTCCGACCAAGTGACCCGGTAGGTATATTTATCAGCTTTCTCCGCCATGCTCGATCTCCAATCGTTCGATTGCCTTAAGAACCTGTTTCACCTGATAGGCTTTCGCGCATCCCTTGCGATTCTGGATGTTGACACGCGGGTCGCCGATCCAAGGTGTTTTGTAGACGCGATGAAAAAGTTAAAGGGTCAGGCTTCCAAGTTGCCATGTCATCTCATCGATGATCGCTTTCAGCGGCCTTCCTCCTCTTTGCCAACCTGAAAGACTGAACCCTGATTGCTGCTTCAACCCCGTTGCTCACAAAGAAAAAAGCCACCTGTTCGGCATGAGATCCGAAACTGGCGGCTTTTTTAGGATCAATCGGAGTTTTTGTTCACGACCCCTCCACTATCAACGAGAACGAAACCATCACATATTAGAGACGTTTTTTATAGCCCCTCCCTTAAGTCTTGTCAATTTTCCTTTTCAGTGTTTGAAGCCGGCCAATCGGACGAGTCTCTTCAAAAAAGACCGACCATTAATTACAAGAGGTGTGTTTATGAAGAAACTGACTCTCGTCTCCGTCCGCCTCTCCGAACCCGTGGCCGAGCGCCTGGAAAATCTCGCGCACGCCACCAACCGCTCGAAATCCTTTCTCGCCGCGCAGGCGATCGAAGAATTCCTCGCCCTTCAGGAATGGCAAGTCGCCGCCATCAAGGAAGGCATCGACGCGGCGGATCGTGGCGAGTTGGTCAGCCACGATGAAGCCGTCGCCGAACTGAGCCGGTGGGGCAAAAGCCATGCGGATTGATTGGGCACGTCCCGCCATCGACGATTTGCGCGACGCGGGCGAATACATTGCCCGCGATAACCCCACGGCGGCCTCCCGCATGGCCGCCTGCGTCGTGGAAGCCGTCGAATCCCTTGCCGGTCAACCCAATATCGGGCGTCCCGGCCGGGTCATCAACACCCGGGAACTCGTGGTCACCGGAAATCCGTTTCTCATTATCTACCGGGTGCAACTGGGAGCACTCCAAGTCTTGCGCGTTTTGCATCACGCTCGCCGCTGGCCGGAATAACGATTTGCGCGGCGGCAAAAGAGATATCCGACCTTCCCCCCGCCCCCTCATCCACACTTCCAGAGCCTCCAGATTCCTTAAGTGGCCGAAGACTAACCGACAAGCACCCATTCTGCCCAGGCAATCAAAAGGGCAGAATGAATAATCGTCATAAAACAAGATGGGTGCCCCCGTCTATGACCTCGGCTACTCCACCTGCCCCGGCTGAAGCTGAGGCTGATGGGAGGGCCTCGGGATTAGCGATTGACAAAGCCCCGGTACTGGAAGATAAAAGTGAGTATATTCAAAGTCATCAACAAAGGAGCGCCAACCGTCTTTGCCGGTGGGATCCCGGAGAAGCCGATCCGGTGGAGGATGCGAGCATGTCGTTTGAAGCAAAGTCTCAGAATGAACTGCTTGCGGAGCTTCGACGGCTGGAGGGGGTTGTGCAGGATCAGGAAACCCTGCGGCGGGAACTGGAACGCTACAAGGACCTTTTCTGCTTCGCGGCCGACGCCATTCTCATGGGTGATCACGACGGGAATATCATCGAAGCCAATCATAGCGCCGCCCTGCTGACCGGCTATGCCCATGAAGAGCTGCTCGGAATGAACATCTCCCGGCTCTTTGCCGCCGATGTTCAGGTCCGGACCCCCCTGCGTTACGATCTTCTCAAGGTGGGCCAGGTCGTCCATAACGAACGGGTACTCACCCGCAAGGATGGCACGACCGCGCATATCAGCATGAACAGCAAGATGATGTCGGATGGCAGTTATCACACCTTCATCCGGGACATCAGTGAACGGATTCAGGCGGAAAAAGCCTTAAAAGACCGGGAAGCTGCACTCTCGAGCATTTTGCGCGCCGCACCGATCGGAATCGGGGTTACGCACAACCGGAGAATCGGTTGGGCCAGCGAAACCCTTCTGAAGATGCTCGGTTATTCCGCGGATGAAGTGGTGGGCCGGAATGCCCGCATACTGTACCTGGACGATCAGGAGTACGCGCGAGTCGGAGAGAAAAAATACCGGGACATCGCCGAACAAAAAATCGGCGTCGTCGAAACGCGCTGGAAGCGCAAAGACGGGCAGATCCTCGACATCCTGCTCAGTTCGACACCGGTGGACCCCTGCGATATCTCCCAGGGGGTTACCTTTACCGCCCTCGATATCACCGAACGCAAAGCGACCGAAGAGAAACAACGGGAAATCGCCCAGATGAAGAGTGAATTCATCGCCACGGCTTCCCACGAGTTGCGCACCCCGCTGGCTGTTGCACTGGGCTATCTGGAACTGCTGCTCAATGATGGCAATTTCAGCCCTCTGGAACAGCGGGAGTTTCTCGCCATCATCCTGGAGAAGGCCCAGGTCCTGGAACGGCTCGTCGACGAGCTTCTGGATGTCAGCCGGATCGAAAGCGGTCGAATGATCCGGCTGGAACGGGAGCCGGTCAGGATTGCCGAAACCGTTGATATGGTGATCCGGCAATTTCATAAGGAATCCTCAAAACATCATTTTTCATGCGAGGTTCGGGATAAGGATATCGAACTGTTTATCGACAGGGAAAAAATCGTCCAGGTGCTGGAAAACCTTGTCGGCAACGCGGTCAAATTCTCGCCCCTGGGTGGGCGG
>CALJLX010000230.1 GCA_937982495.1 uncultured Desulfuromonas sp. | reverse complement strand
GGTTGTGAATGCCGAGGCCGACATCCTTGGCCAGCAGATGGGGATAGGCTTTCGCGGCCCGTTCGGAAAGACCGAGGGGCAACACGGCGACCACGGTCTTGGGGCCGTCATAGGGAGGAAAGCTCTCCTGATCCGACGTCGCCTTGGCGGGTTCTTTTTCTTCCACATAGGTCGTGGCGCAGCCGGAGAAAAGTCCACAAAAAAGGATCGGCATCAGCCATAAAATCAGTCGTCTCATTGTCCCTCCCCCCTTTGACTCATGATTCCGGCCACGGCTTGGGCGACGGCTTCCTGAGTCGCCTGGCCGACGCTGGTCTGGTCAAAATGCACCTGATCTTCGCGAATCTGAAAGAGCACGCCCCGCGCTTTGGTCGTGCCGCTGCCGCTTCCCTGGCCTTTTAGCGGTGGATTTTCTCCTTCCCGCACGGAAACTTCCACGGTCAGCTCCACCTTGACCTTACTGCTGGAAAAGGGGCCGGCGAAGCCCCGAAAGCGGGACTTGTCGAACTTGACGATGCGCGCCGAAGCCACGGCATCGCAACCTAACGCGGCGCGGTCAACGCTATCCGCCGTTGCCTCGGAAGAGAGCGCGGCCCGAGCTACCAACTCCTCGATCCGCCCGGAAATCTCCGCGTTGTCCTCCACCGGCACATAGCGGCCGGTGTCGTACAGCTCCTGCGCCACCAGATGGGCGATCCCCTGGGCGATGAGCAGCTTGCCGAATTCCGGCTCGTCGGTGGCGTTAGTCACCCCGACCACGGCCAGACGCAAAAGTTCGGCATGGCTGAGAGCTGGGGAGAGAAAGAGAAACGCGAAGCAAAGAAAGAGGAAGACCGAAGGGCGGCGGGAGGGCTTGCCAGAGACGGACGAAGAGTGCGGCATCGGCGGATATCTTTTCGCGAAGGAAGCGGGTTGCGGAGGGGGAGGTTGAGGACAACCTCAGTGAAACGGCATGATTAAATGTATACAATAGAACGCTTTTTGCTGTCAACAGCACAAAACCCGGCATTCAGCCGGGTTTTGTGTGTTTCTTCGGAAGGCATAAGAAGCTATTTCAGCTTCCAGGTCGTCCCCTCCTTGGAGTCGAGGAGCATGATTCCCTGGGCATCGAGTTCGTCGCGAATCCGGTCGGCGCGGGCGAAGTCGCGATTGGCCCGCGCCTGCCGCCGTTCCACGATCAGCGCCTCGATCGCTTCGGCGCTCAGTCCGCCGGCCTTGAGCCCGGCACTTTTCTGCTTCTCCAGCCAGGCGTCCGGTTCCGATTCGAAGAGACCGAGAACGCCGCCCAGGCGGCGCAACTGCTCGCGCCCTTGCCGCAGACCGTTTCGCAGCAACACACTCTCATGCAGGGATTTTTCGGCGACGATGCGGTTCAGCCCCCGCACCAGATCGAAGAGATGACCGATGGCCAGGGCGGTGTTGAAATCGTCGTCCATCGCCTCGCGGAAACGCTCTTCCACCGTGGCGACGCGATCGAGGATCTCCCGCAGCTCCGCCGGCACCTCGCCATCCGAAGTTGCCGCCTTCTCGTGAGGCGCCAGGGCCTCTTCGGCGGCCTTGAGGGCTTCATAGAAACGGCTCAGACCGGCCTTGGCGTCCTCCAGGTTCTGGTCGGAGAAATCGATGGGCGAGCGGTAATGGGCGGAGAGGATGAAGAAGCGCACCACCTCGGCATCGTATTTTTCCAGAATGTCGCGGATGGTGAAGAAATTGCCCAGCGACTTGCTCATTTTCTCCTGGTTGACGTTGACGAAGCCGTTGTGCAGCCAGTACTTGACGAAGGGCTTGCCGCTCGCCCCCTCGCTCTGGGCGATTTCGTTCTCGTGGTGGGGGAAAACCAGATCCTTGCCGCCACCATGGATGTCGAAGGACTCGCCGAGATATTGCATGCTCATGGCCGAACATTCGATATGCCAGCCGGGCCGGCCGGGTCCCCAGGGGGATTCCCAGGCGGGCTCGCCGGGCTTGGCCGCCTTCCACAGGGCGAAGTCCATCGGGTTGCGCTTCTGCTCGCCGGGAGCGATGCGGGCGCCGGCCCGCATTTCGTCCATGTTGCGCTTGGACAGTTTGAGGTAGCCGGGGAACTTCTCCACCGAGAAGTAGACG
>CALJLX010000229.1 GCA_937982495.1 uncultured Desulfuromonas sp. | reverse complement strand
GCGCATCGAGGCGACCGACGCCGTCATGGGCCGGATCGAAAAGGAATTGGCCGCCAGAAAAGGGGTCGAGCACTACGCCACCTTCGTTGGCCAGAGCGCCCCGCGGTTCTACTACAACGTCAACCCGCAGCAGCCAGACGGCGCCTACAGCCAGTTCATCGTGAACACCGCTTCGGTGAAGGACACTACCCGGCTGGTGAAGGAGCTGCGCCCGGCGCTGGCGACCCTGACTCCCGAGGCCATGGTCATCGTGAAGGAACTCCAGCAGGGTGCCCAGATGGAGGCTCCCATCGAAGTGCGCATCGCCGGTGACGACATCGGAGAGCTGAAGCGCCTGGGGGAAAAGGTGCAGGGGATTCTGGAGAGCGTGTCGTTCTCCCAGTTCGTGCACCGGGACTACTTCAACGATTCGTACCGGGTGGACGTCAAGGTCGTCGACGAGCTGGCCAACCGTCTCGGCATCACCGAGGCCTCGGTATCGCAGACCCTCTCGGGGGCGTTCGACGGGGCCGCCGTCAGCACCTTCTGGGAAGGGGACCGCGCCGTCACCATCAAGCTGCGACTCGACCCCGCCTCGCGGCAATCTTTCGCCGATATCGGCAACACCTACCTCAACTCGGAACTCACCCGCGCCCGGGTGCCGCTGCGCGCCGTCGCCACCATGGCGCCCGAGTGGCAGACAAGCAGGATCGTCCGCCGCAACGGCGTGCGTACACTGACGGTGCGGGCCTTCGCGATGCCGGGGCACTACGCCTCGCAGCTTCTGGAGCAGGCGAAGCCGCAGATCGAGGCGCTGGAGCTGCCGCCGGGCTACCGCATCTATTACGGCGGCGAAAAAGACAATCAGGATGAGACCTTCCCGCAGATGCTCGGCGCCCTCGCCATCAGCCTGGTCGCGATCTTCCTCGTCCTGCTCGTGCAGTTCCGTAAGGTGTCCGACCCGCTCGTGGTCATGGCCTCGATTCCGCTGACCCTCTTCGGGGCGATGCTGGGGCTCGTCATCACCCGCAACCCCTTCGGCTTCACGGCCTTCATGGGGCTGATCAGCCTGTGCGGCATCGTGGTGCGAAACGGCATCATCCTGGTCGACTACTGCAACGAAAAAATCGCCGAGGGGGACCCCCTGGAGCAGGCGGCGCGGGAAGCGGGAACGCGGCGACTGCGGCCGATTTTCCTCACCACCATGGCCGCCGCCGTCGGGGTGACGCCGATGATCCTCTCCGGATCGAGCCTCTGGAGCCCCCTGGCGAGCGTCATCGCCTTCGGTCTGGTCTTCTCCATGTTCTTCACCCTGCTGATCATTCCCGTCCTTTTCGTGGTGATCAAGTCCCGAACTCTGAAGCGGGGAGCGGTCGCCGTGGTGATCGCGGCCTGCGCCCTCCTCGCCGGGGGACGGGAGGCCTCCGCCGAACCGGTGAAGCATTCCCTGACGCTCCCGCAGGCGGTCGAGCTGGCTCTCAAGCAAAACTCCCTGCTCCAAATCGGCCGGGAAATGGTTTTGGAAACCGAAGGGAAGATCGTCTCGGCACGGTCCCAGTATTTCCCGCAGCTTTCCAACAACAGTAAATACATGGCCCTGTCGGACAAGCAACTGGTCACCGTCCCGGCCGGCAGCCTGGGGAACATCGCCGGCAGTCCCTTCCCGGACCAGGATATGGAGATCAAGCAGAGCGACTCCACCATCCTGTACATCGAGACCACCCTGGCCCAGCCGACGACGCAACTTCTGAAAATCCGTGAAGCGAACAGGATCGCCCAGGCGGATCGCAATATTGCCTTAGCGGACTTGAAAAGTTCGGCAAACGAAACCGCTCTCTCGGTCCACCACCTCTATTACGCGCTGCTGGTGGCCGGCAAGGAAAAGGAGGCTGCCGAGGCATCGCTCACGGCGGCATGGGAAAACCTGCGCGAGGCCGAGGATGCGGTGAGGGCCGGGAACCTCCTCGATGTGGCGGTCACCGGAGCAAAGGCCGATCTGCTCCAGCGCAGGCAGGCCCTGCTCGTCGCGGAGAAGCGGATTGCCGATCTCAGCGCTGACCTCAACGACCTCCTGGGGCTGCCGGGCGACGACATCCTCGAAGTGACGGCGGCCAGCTTGCCGGAGCTGGGGGAACCCGCAAGGGAGCAGGCTGTTGAGCAGGCCCGTGCCGAAAACGGCGAACTTATAGCCGCCCGTGAAACGCTGGAAAAGTCGCGCCACGCGGTACAGGCGGCCAAGTACGAGTACATCCCCGACGTGACGCTTTTTGCCAGGCACGGCTACCAGGACGGAGCGCCGTTTCTGGAGGACCACGTCGGCATCTTCGGGGTGGAGATGACCTGGAACATTTTCGACTGGGGGAAGCGCAAGGGAGAGCTTCGCCAGCGGGTCGCCCAAAAATCACAGGCGCAAGAAAAGCTTGCGGCAACCGAGCGGCGGATCGGGATCGAAATCGACAAGGCATTCCGGAATCTGGAACGTTCGAAACAGATGGTCGATGTCGCCCGCGAGGCGCTGGTCTTATCCCGGGAGAATACGAGGATCAGCGAAAACGGAACCCGGGCGGGGACGGTGACCGCGGCCAAATACGCCGAGACGGTGGCGGCACTGAAAAAGGCGGAAGCGAACGATCTGCAGTCCTCGCTGCAATACCGGCTGGCCCTGTCCGAACTCGACCGGATCAGCGGGGTGCTCGCGAAACGAAACTAAGGCAGACTTGCCCGGCTAGGTTCCCCTTCATGACTGAAAAGGCGCTGCCTCCCTTGGCCCTGCCGGGCGTTTTTTGAAGGATTTCAGCATCGCATAGGAACCCTCACCCCAACCGAAGAGATCGGACAAGGAGCAGTCATGGCACAAACAGCGAAAAACAGCGGCCACAACCATAACATTATTGCGACCCGACAAAAATCCTCCGACCTGCAGAAGGCCATCCTCAAACACCTCCACCACACTCAGGTCAAACCGATCCCGTTTGCCACGCCAAACGACTGGTATATGGCAACGGCCTATGCGGTTCGCGAACAGATGCTCGATCATTGGCTCGGGGCCTTTTATGAACTGACCTCGGCCAAGGAAAAGCTCAAGGTCGTTAGCTATCTGTCCTCCGAGTTCCTCCTCGGTCCGCACCTGGAAAACAACCTGGTCAACCTGGATCTGAAAAGGCCGGTCGGCAAAGCGCTCGCAGCGTTGGGACAGGACCTGGAGATCATACTCCGGCAGGAGGTCGAGCCGGGGCTCGGAAACGGTGGACTCGGTCGTCTTGCCGCCTGTTATCTGGAATCGATGGCAACTCTGCGAGTTCCTGCCATCGGATATGGAATCCGATATGAATTCGGCATATTCGAACAGGAAATTCGAAATGGATGGCAGGTCGAAAAGGCGGACAACTGGCTCGGATGGGGCAACCCCTGGGAGGTACGCCGCCCCGATCTCTCCTACGAAGTCAAATTCGGCGGGAAGACGGAGTATGTTTACGACCCAGACGGACATCTTTCAGTTCGGTGGTTGCCGGACAAGACCGTCAAGGGAGTGGCCTACGATACCGGCATTCCGGGGTACCGCTCGGGAGGCGTCTCGGTGCTTCGCCTCTGGAAATCGGAGGCCGTCGCATCATTCGATTTTCAGGTGTTCAATGCCGGAGATTATTACAAAGCAGTCGATGACAAAGTCCTTTCCGAAACGATCACCAAAGTCCTCTACCCCAACGATCAACCGGAAATCGGCAAGCTTCTTCGCCTGGCCCAGCAGTATTTTTTCGTTTCTTGCTCGCTGCAGGACATGATTGTGTTCCACCTCGCCTGGGGCAGAGATATCAGAAACTTGCCAGAAACCTTCGCCATCCAGATCAATGACACCCATCCCTC
>CALJLX010000228.1 GCA_937982495.1 uncultured Desulfuromonas sp. | reverse complement strand
GCGCCGAAGGGGATCGGCAGATCCTGATAGTCGGGCGGATCCTCCGCCGGTTTGCCGATACTCGGACTGGTTTCGATCATCGCCACTGCCGCCTTGATGACTTTGACCGCCCGTTGCGCGGCCTCGCGATTGTGAGGGAGGATGAACTCCCGCAGGCGCTGGAGGTCGGCAACCGCCGCCGGCAGCCAGACTACCCGCATTTCGGCCCCTCGGCCTCATTTTCGCCACCCCAGGATTCAAGCCATTCCATGACGGCATCATGGGGAACGCTCCGGCCCGTCTGACAGAACTCCTCCCAGCGTTCCAGGGTTTCACGGCGGAAACGCTCCGCCGCTTCCTCCCGTTCAAGGTACTGACCGATGGCTTCCTTGGCCAGCCAATGAGAGGTTCGTTTTTTCGCTTCCGCCAGTTTTCCGAGACGTTCCCGTTCGCTCGCGGTCAGTTTGATGGCCATGGGTTTCACTTGCGTCGTCATACGCACCTCGAAAAAAGGGCTACCTGGTAGTTTGAAGTATTACCTTCGGGTTGCCATGATGTCAATCAGCCTCTCGGGGGCCAACCTCGGGGTCGGGTTTGACATTTGGACATTTAAAAGGGCAGAGGTGTTCCCCAGAGATCGGACAGCGTGCTAAGGTGGATAGCCGCACACTGAAGAAGGAAGAACACCCGCGAGCACGAGGAGGGGGAGGTTGTCGGAGACGGTGTGGGAGCTTGGTCAAGTGGCGCCTGGTTGCCGACACCGGGGGGACGCCTGCGTCCCCCCGGTTGTTTACAGCCCGGCTTTCTTCAGCGCTTCGAGGAGTTCTTTCTGCTTTTCGGTCAGGGTCTTGGGGACGGTCACGTCGATGGTGGCGTAGAGGTCGCCCTTGCCGCCGCCGGAGCGGGGGATACCGAAACCGGCAAGGCGGATCTTGCCGCCGGCGGCGATGCCGGGGGGCACTTTGACACGCTTGGGGCCGTCGAGGGTCGGCACGTCCACCGAGGTGCCGAGGCAGGCGCCGGTGTAGGGGATTTCCAGGCGCACGTGCAGGTTGTCCCCCTCGCGGTTGAAGATCGGATCGGCTTCGACCTCGATCTCCAGAAAGAGATCCCCGGCCGTGCCGCCCATGGGGCTGATGCCGCCCTTGCCGGCGACGCGCAGGCGCTGGCCGGTCTCGACCCCGGCGGGAATTCGCACTTGCAGCTGTTCCACCGTCCCGTCGCGGCGGTAGTCGACGCGACGTTCCCCGCCTTGGATGGCCTGGCGGAAGGGGATGGCCAGGCGCATGACGAAATCCTGCCCCTTGACCACGCGACTGCGGGTCGTGCCGCCGCCGAAGGGGCCGCGCCGGCCGCCGCCGAAGAGGTGGCCGAAGATGTCGTTATCCCCCAGGCCGAATTCCCGGAAGAGATCGCCCACGTCGAAGTTGCGGTAGATGTCTTCCTGGCTGAAGCGTTGATGAAAGCCCGATTCGCCGAACTGGTCGTACTGGCGTTTCTTGTCGGGATCGGAGAGAACGGCGTAGGCCTCGGTGATCTCCTTGAATTTTTCCTCGGCTTTCTTGTCGCCGGGATTCTTGTCCGGGTGATATTTCACGGCCAGCTTGCGGTAGGCTTTTTTGATCTCCTCCGCCGAGGCGTCTTTTTTCACGCCGAGCTGGGCGTAGTAATCCTTGGCCATCGGTTCTCTCCTGGTTGAGGCGAAAATGCGTTGACAATATAGTGACGGGGATGCCCGGCGTCAAGTGGCGCCGCGCCTTTGTCCGTTCGGACGCGCCAGGGCCAGTCCCAAAAGGAGGGCGCCGCCGCCGACGGTGAAAATCAGTTCGAGTCCGCCCCACTCGCCCAGATAGCCGAGGATGACGGCGCCGGCGAAGGCGCCGGTGTCGATGCCGCCGGTGAAGATGCCGGTGATCTTGCCCCGATTCTGGGCCGGCTCGTCGCGCAGCGCCAGGGCGTTGAGGGTGGGAAAGAGCAGCCCGTGCCCGGCGCCGGCGAGAAAGCCCGCGGCGAAAAAGGCCGGAGCGCTTGCAACAAAGATCAACGCCAGCAGGCCGCCGGCGGTGATGACCAGGGCATAGGGGAGGATGCGGGCCTCGCCGATGCGGTCGGCCAGGCGTCCGCCGATCAGGCGGATGAGGACGGCGGCGGTGGAGTAGGCGATGAAGTAGAGGGAGACGAAGGGCAGACTTCTGGCCTGGGCCAGGGGAGCGACGAAATTCCCCGAGGCGGCCAGGCCGAAGCCGAAGAGCAGCGAGAGCAGGGCGATGGCGAGGTGTTTGCGCCGCCCGAGCAGGGTAAAGAAGCCGGGGCCGGGTTGCTGTTCCCGGGGGGCGTAGGTGTCGGCGAGGCTCAGGGTGATGAGCAACGCGGCCAGGGCGGGCAGCCCGGCGGCGATGAAGAAGGCGTCGAAGCCGTAACGGCGCAGGACCATCTCGCCGATCAGCGGGCCGACGGCGGTGCCGATCAGCCCCGAGGCGCCGAAGATGCCGATTCCTTCGTTGAGCCGTCCCGGCGGGATGATGTCGGCGACGAAGGTGAAGATGGCGGTGAAGCAGATGGCCAGGCCGACGCCGTGGACAATGCGCACCGCGAGGAGCGGCAGGTAGAAGTCCGCCAGATTCCCGGCGAAGGTCAGGTAGAAGAGGGGCATGACGGCCATGGTCAGGCAGCCGATGAGGTAACTCTTCTTGCGTCCCAACCGGTCGATCATGTTCGCCACCCAGGGGCGGCAGAGGGCCGAGGCCAGGGCGAAGCCGCCCATGATCAGGCCGATGTCGCTTTTGTCGCCGCCGTGCTCGGTGATGAAGAGAGGAAAGAGATAGAAGGCGCCGAAGCTTGAGACGGTGCAGAAGTTGGCCAGAAACATGGCCGTGAAGGCGGGGGTGTAGAGCATGCCAGTGCAATCCTCGGGAAAAGCCGTGTCCGGCCACTCTTTATAGGCTTTGCCTCCGCCGCCGTCAATAGCCAAGACCGTCGGCGCGGACCAAGTACGTCTTGGCGAATGCCCGGGAATGATGTTATGCTGTTCCGCGATTTTAACCCGGCCTTTCCCGGCCGCTCATGGAGCCGAAAAACAGCCTTTATGACGAGTGAAAAGACAGAAAAGAAAAAGGAAGACAAGGGCCTGTTCAGCGGGGTCATGGTCGCCTACCTGGTCCTGCTGCTGCATGTCCTGCTGCTGGTGCTGGTGGGCGTGGCGGTCGTCTTTTTCCGGGGTGTCGTGGAATACATGCCCTGGATTCTCGGCGGGGGCTTCGCCCTGATCCTCCTCTCCGGCTATCTCTTTTTCCGCAAATTCCGCAAGAACGCCGAAAAACTCCGCGAAGTCCTCAGCGATCCGGTCTTTCGCGACCGGGCGGTGGAAGTCAAGCTCTTCGGCGGCGTCGCCTCCCTGCGCTTGGGGCAGCCGACGGCGAGCGCCAACCCGACGGAACCGATCCTCCTCGACCGGGTGCCGGTGATGCAGCTCGAAGATCCCGAGGCCCAGCGCCTGCGCCGTCTCGACCAACTGGTGCGCCTGCTCGACCAGGGGCTGATCAGTACCGAGGAGTTCGCCCGGCTGAAGGACGAACTCCTCGCCAGTCACCCCGTCGCCATCATCAATCCCTGACCCGTCTTCCGCAACCCCGAAAGGGGAGAGGGGACGGACTTTTCCCGAGGAGCGTCGACATGACCCGCGTTGCGATTATCGGGGCCGGTATTTCCGGCCTTTCCGTTGCCTATGCCATCGAAGAGCAAGCCCGGGCCGAAGGTCTGGAAGTGAGCACGGTGGTGCTCGAAAAGAAAGAGCGCACCGGCGGCAAGGTGCTGAGCATCCGGGAAGAGGGCTTCCTCTGCGAGTGGGGCCCCAACGGCTTTCTCGACAGCAAGCCGATGACCCTGGAGCTGTGCGACAAGCTCGGCATCCGCGAGCGCCTGCTGCGCTCCGACGACAACGCCCGCAAGCGTTTCATCTATTCGGGCGCCGAACTGCATCGGCTGCCGGAAAACGGTCCCGCTTTCCTGAAATCCAAGCTCATTTCCTGGCCCGGCAAGCTGCGCCTGGCCGGGGAGCTGCTGGTCCCCGCCGCCACCGGCGAGGCCGACGAGACCCTCGCCGACTTCGGTCGCCGGCGGCTCGGCGCCGAGGCCCTCGACAAGCTGATCGCGCCGATGGTCTCCGGCATCTTCGCCGGCGACCCGGAAACGATGAGCCTGAAAAGCTGTTTTCCCCGCATCCGGCAGCTGGAGCGGGAATACGGCGGTCTGCTCAAGGCCATGGTCAAGATGGCCAAAAAGAAGCGGGAGGAACGCAAGGCGGGGAAGGTGGTGGCCAGCGCCGCCGGTCCCGGCGGGGTGCTGACCTCCTTCACCGGCGGGATTCAGGAGTTGACCGACCGCACCGCCGCCGCTCTCGCCGGCGAGGTCCGCACCGGCGCGGCGGTGGTCGCCATCGTTAAAAAAGCCGACGGGTTCGAACTGAAACTGGCCGACGGCGGCAGCGTCGACGCGGAAATCGTCGTCAGCGCCGCCCCCGCCCATGCCCTGGCGGGGATGGTCGAAGAACTGGATGGGGGAATGAGCGCGATTTTGCGGGAGATTCCCTACGCGCCGATGAACGTGGTCTGCTTCGGCTACGAGCGGGAGAAGATCGCCCGCGACCTCGACGGTTTCGGCTACCTCATTCCCAAGAAGGAAGGCAAATCGATTCTCGGCACCCTCTGGGATTCGAGCATCTTCCCCAACCGGGCCCCGGCGGGCAAGGTGTTGCTGCGTTCGATGATGGGCGGGGCGACCAATCCCGGCGCTATCGCCCTGAGCGAGGAGGAAGTCAAGCAGCGGGTGATGGCCGATCTCAAGGAAATCATGGGGATCGCCGTCGCGCCCGATTTCGTGCGCATCTTCCGCCACGAACAGGCGATCCCCCAGTATACCGTCGGCCACGGTCGGCGCCTGGCGGCGCTGGACGAGCGCCTGGCCGCCTGTCCGGGGCTGGTTTTCACCGGCAATTCCTTTTACGGCGTCGGCCTCAACGACTGCGTCAACGCCTCGAACCAGGCGGCGGCCAAGGTGCTGCCCCTGCTGCGGCGCAAGTGATCCTGTCGCTCAGCGGTTTTTTCGGCGGAAGACGTCGGTCTTGAGATTGGAAACCCGGTCGAGAAAGAGCATGCCGTCGAGATGGTCGAGTTCGTGCTGGATGGCGACCGCTTCGAACCCGTCGGCGCGGATGGCCTGATCGCGCCCTTCGCGGTCGGTGAACTGGACGAGAATGTTCTGGGCGCGCGTCACGTTGCCGGTGAAGTCGGGGACGCTCATGCACCCCTCGCGCATCGTCTCGCAACCTTCCCGTTCGAGGATTTCCGGATTGACCATGACCATCAGGCCATGGTTGTTCTCCTTGCCGAGCTTGCTGTGGGAGACATCGACCACCACCACCCGCCGGCAGTCGCCGATCTGCGGCGCGGCCACCCCCACCGAGTGACCGGCGGCGACCATGGTGTCGATGAGATCCTGAATCAATGATTGCACCTCGTCGTCCAGTTCCGCGACGGGCGCGCAGGCGGTTTTCAATCGGGGATCGGGGTAGGTCAGTATTTCCTTGACGGCCATGAATCAGAGCTCCACCGGGGTGATGGAGCGGACCGAGATGTCCACGTGCAGTTCCCCTTTCAGCCGGTTCATGATCTCTTTCAGCTCCGTTTCCTCCAGCCCGGCCGGCAACACCGCTTCGAGCATCATCACATAGACCGGGCGGGCTTCCGTGCCGATGAGCTTGGTGTTGAGGTCGGTGATGTTGACCTGGCGGTCGCCGAGCTCCTTGGCGACCCGGTAGACGATCCCCGGTTTGTCGGCGCCGTAGACGGAGATCAGGCAGATTTCCCCGGGCAGTTGCGGGCGCTGTTCGCCGCCCGGTTTGAGGGTGCGGATGAAGACCGACAGCCCGCTCTCTTCCAGGGGGGCGAAGGCGTCGCCGAAATCGCTCTTGTCCTTGATCTCCGGATTGGAGATGATGAGGATCATGGAGAACTGGCCGCCCAGGATCGAGGAGCTGGAGTCGGCGATATTGCAGCCGAGATGGTAGAGGATTTCGGTGACTTGCGAAACGATACCGGCGCGGTCGCGGCCGATGATGGTCAGGGCGAAATGGCTCATGACGTCTCCGTTGATAGGGGGATGGGCGTTGTCCGAGGCCGGCGAAGGCTTGTCCTTCGCCGGGTTTTCTTCTAGCATGGTTCCCGGAAAATTGCCAGCGGGAGGGCCGCCGTGAACGACGAAACCCCTGTGTATGACGAAAAGGATCTGGTCATCAGCTACTTCAAGTCCTCCGGACCGGGCGGGCAGAAGAAGAACAAGACCGAATCGGCGGTGCGTGTCCACCATCTGCCCAGCGGCATCATCGTTACCGCCACCGAATCGCGCTCACAGCTGACCAATCGCCAGACGGCCCTGGCTCGTCTGCGCGAGCGGTTGCTGGCCTTGCGGCGACGGCGCAAGCAACGGGTGGCGACCAGCCCGACCCGGGCCTCCCGGGAGCGGCGGCTGGAGGGGAAAAAGCGTCAGGCCGCCATCAAGAAAATCCGTGGAACGACCGCGCGGAGCGAGGAATAGGACATGGACGAATTGCGGCAACGACTCGACGAACTGGAAATCCGCTACACCTATCAGGGGCGGATGCTGGAGGAGCTGAATCTGGTGGTCGCCGAAAGCGCCCAGCGCATCGCGCGACTGGAGCGGGAATTGGCGCACTATCGCGAGATGCTGGGATCGCTTGCGCCCGGCATGATCGAATCCCCCGACGAATGAGGTGGTTATGATCCCGGGAATCCGGACCATGATGATCGAGGCCGCCGTGATTTTCGCGATCGGCGTGGTGCTCGGCCTTTCCTTCAACGCGCAACTGGTGCTGGATGCCTTTGCCGGTCGCCTGAGCTCGGCCGGGGCGCGGCCTTCCGGCGGCGAAGTTGTGCAATCCACGGTGGATGTCCAGGCCTTCCCGCTACCGGTGGTGCTGGAGGAGGTGCGCGAACTTCTGGCCGGGGGAGCCTTGGCGGTGGATGCCCGGGCCGCCGAAGTGTACGCCGAAGGGCATCTGCCCAAAGCCTTCGCCTTTCCCCTTGGCGAATATGACCAGGTGTTGCCGGAGTTTCTCGAAAAAGTATCGAAGGAGTCAACCCTGATTCTCTATTGCAGCGGTTTCGGCTGCCCCGACTCCTTCGATCTCGGCGAACGCCTGCTGGCCGAAGGCTACCTCGATGTGCGGGTTTACGAAGGGGGCTTCCCCGAGTGGCGGGATGCCGGCCTGCCGGTGGAAGAGGGGGCGCCATGAGTCGCGCAACGCTCTATTTCTATCACTTCTGTCGCCTGACCCTGGGGGCGGTCTATCTCTATGCCGGCGTCGTCAAATCCGCCGACGTCGTCGTCTTCGCCCGCGACGTCGCCAACTACCAGCTTCTTCCCTATGCCTGGAACTATCTGACGGCGGCGACCCTGCCCTATGTGGAGACGGTGGCCGCGCTGCTGCTCCTTTGCAACCGCAAGGTGCGCCCGGCGGCGCTGGTTTTGACGAGTCTGACCCTGGTCTTCATGGTCGCCCTGACCACCGTGCTGGCGCGGGGGCTGGATATCGACTGCGGCTGTTTCAATCCCGGCCAGGGCCATACCTCCGCCGGGGTCGCCCTGCTGCGCGACGCCTTTCTGCTGATTCCGGCCTTCGTCACCCTGCATCTGTCGGGAAGGATGGCGAAGCCTTAAACGTGGATGTGCTGCTGATCAACCCGCCGGCGGGCAAACCCGGCGAGCCTCCCCTGGGCCTGTCGGTGCTCCTCGGCCATCTGCGCTCCCGGGGCCTGACTGCCGATGCCGTCGACGCCAATCTCGACGCCTGCCTTTATCTGCTCGCTGAAGACCGCCTGCGCGCCGCCGCCGGAACCAACCCGCCGACGGCCCTGCGCCGGGCGGTCAAGCATGCCCCCCGCTCCCTCGACCTGCTCCGTTCCCCCGCCGCCTGTGCCCTCTTCGACCGCTACCAGAGTGCCGTTAACCACCTCGATGGCGCCCTTTCCGCTTATCGCGGCGCCTCCGGCACTGAGCGTTACAGCCTCGGCGACTACCGCCACGACGGGCTCTCCGAGTTCGTCCCGGCCGATCTGGAGCGGGTATCCCGGGGGGCAGTCGGAACCCTGTTCGACGACTATTTCCGCGCGGCGCTCCTCCCCCGCATCGCCGAGGCGGCACCGCGGATGCTCGCCGTCTCCGTCAACTATCTGCATCAGGCGCTGCCGGCCTTCGCCCTGGCCGGACTGTTGCGGCGGACCTTCCCTGACATCCCGGTGGTTGGCGGCGGCGGCCTGTTCAGCTCCTGGCGGACCCTTCTCAAGGAACAGGATATCCGCTTTTCCGCCTTCTCGCGCATCGTCTTCGGTCCCGGCGAGGCGAGCTTGGCCGCCCTCGCCGATGGCCGGGCCGGGGCGGATTATTATCTCGAAGACGCCGCCGAAATCGCCTTCGCGCCCGATTTCGGCTTCGCGGATCTCGGCGCCTACCTTTCCCCGGTGCCGGTGCTGCCGGTGAGCGCCAGTCGCGGCTGCTACTGGCGGCGTTGCCTCTTCTGCCCGGAAGCGGCCTCGCCGACCCACCCCTATGCCCCTTTCCCGGGTGCCTTCGTCGAACTGTTGCGGGCATTGGCCGCGCGTTACGGCGTCCGTCACTTTCACCTCACCGACAACGCCCTGCCGCCGACGATTTTGCGGGAACTGGCGGCGGCCCCGGAGGCCATGGCCGGACTTGGCTGGCACGGTTTCGTCCGGTTCGAGGAGGAACTGCTCGATCCCGATTTTGTCCGGGGCTTGGCTGAGAGCGGCTGCCGCATGCTGCAACTGGGGCTGGAGAGCGGCTCGCAGGCGGTGCTCGACCGGCTGCACAAGGGCACCCGCGTCGAGCAGGCGGCGCGGATGCTGGATAATCTTCATCGGGCGGGGATTCGCACCTACGTCTATGTCATGCTCGGCACCCCCGGCGAGACGGAAGCGGACGCCGAACGGACCCTCCGTTTTCTCGAAGCGCAGGGGGAGAAGATCGACTACCTCAATCTGGCGATCATGAATCTTCCCCGCGAATCGCAACTGCTTGTCGACCCGGCCGCCGCCGGTATTGCCGCCTCGGCGCCTTTGGCCGAGGACGCCCCCTTGGGGCTCTATCGCTCCTTTGTTCCCACCACCGGTTGGGGACGGAGCGAGGCCCGGCGCTTCCTGCACAAGCGGCTCCTCGGCTCGCCCATCATCCGCGCCGCCGTCAACCGCGTGCCCCCCGGTTTCACCTCGAATCATGCTTTTTTGTTCAATGGTTTAAAAACGTAGGGGCGACCCATGGCGCCCCTACCGCGAAATCCTGTTGAATCGTTACAATGAGGCCCATTCCACAAGGGGTGCAGCATGCTGCTCCCTTACATGAAAGTTTGATCCGTTCATGGAAGTCTGGCAGAAAAATCTGGCGGAGAGCCTGACCACTCCGGAGCAGCTGGCCGCCCACTTTCCCGTGGATGTCGCTGCCCTCGCCCGGGTGGTCGAGCGCTACCCCCTGCGCATTACCCCCCATTATTTCCGGCTGATCCGTGAGGTCGGCGACCCCATCTGGCGGCAGTGCGTCCCCGATCCCCGGGAGCTGGACGATCTCGACCAGCCGGAAGACCCCCTGGCCGAGGAATCCCTCTCCCCCGTGCCGAACCTGGTGCACCGCTATCCCGACCGCGCCCTCTTTCTCGTTTCCGGCATCTGCGCCGGTTACTGCCGCTTCTGCACCCGCAAGCGCAAGGTCGGCTGCGCGGCGATGCGCGTGACCATGGGGGATGTCCGCGCCGGTCTCGACTATATCGCCCGCGCGCCGCAAATCCGCGACGTCATCCTCTCCGGCGGCGATCCGCTGCTGATGTCCGACCTGCTGCTCAAGGAGATCCTCGACGGCCTGAGCCGCATCCCCCATCTCGATCTGGTCCGCATCGGCAGCCGGGTGCCGGTGATGTTGCCGGAACGCATCACCGAGAGCCTCTGCGCCCTGCTGCGGCGATATCCGCCCCTCTATCTCAACACCCACTTCAACCACCCCCGGGAAATCACTCCCGAGGCGGCCGAGGCCTGCGCCCGACTGGTCGATGCCGGGGTGCAACTCGGCAATCAGACGGTACTGCTCAAGGGGGTGAACGATGATGCCGAGGTGCTGCGCGAACTCTTTCGCGGCCTGCTGAAAATCCGCGTGCGCCCTTATTATCTCCATCATATGGATCTGGCCCGGGGCACCGGACACTTCCGCACCGCCATCGCCGAGGGCGTCGCCATCCTCGAAGCGTTGCGCGGCAGCCTTTCTGGATTGGCCATCCCCCAGTACGTCATCGACCTGCCCGGCGGCAAGGGCAAGGTGCCGGTCTGCCCCGACTATGTGCAACGGATGGGGGATGAGGTCTGGGTGCGAACG
>CALJLX010000227.1 GCA_937982495.1 uncultured Desulfuromonas sp. | reverse complement strand
GGGAGTTGCGGGATATTTACTCCGATTATTTTTTTTTCGACGAAAACTGTTCCTATAATTTGCTGTTTCTTCTTGAAGCCGCGCGCCCGTCCCTGCGGCTGACGGATTCCAAGCCATTGTGGGTTTTGCCGGTCGATACCATTCGCTGGCTGGATCGGGAGGGACTGCTCGGCGATGCGTGGTTCCGGCCTTCGTTGGCGACCGTGCTGCAGCGGGAGATGGCGTCGCTGTCAACGGATGACCTCCATGTCGCGCTTTCGCTTGCGAAGGGGGCTCTCCCCGTGGCTGGGCTCGATACGCTGGCAGCAGATGCGGATGCGCGACGGCGCATTCTTCAGGTTGCGGCCCGTGCCGTGGAGCAGGACTTTCTTTCCCGGCGGATCGACCTGCCCCGTTATCGCACACGAGTCCTGGAACTCCTTGCGGCCCGGAGCCGGCTGGGTCGGAGTGAAGATGCCGATGGAGCGGCCGAACGTCTCATACGCCCCGATCATGGGCATGGGCCGACGAGGTTTTCCCTGGGCGCGGGTTATGTCGCGGGAGGCTGGGTTCAGGAAATTCGCTATCGTCCCGTATACCACGATCTTCTGGATGACCAGGCGGGCTATCTGGCCGGCGCGCAGATCGTCCTTGGTCAGGTTGCCGTGCGTTATCTTCACGAAACCCAGCGCCCTCGGCTGGAGCGACTTGATCTTGTCGATCTGCGTTCGTTGGCCCCGGTGACGCCCTGGCAGACTCCGATTTCCTGGCAGGTCCGGCTAGGAGCGGAGCAGATGCGGATCGACGAAGATTCGGCTCGATTGGCGTTTCATTTCAACCCAGGGGCCGGGTACTCCGCGCGCTACGGCACATTCACCGGCTATGTGCTGGTGGAGAGTGAACTGCGGGTCGGCGGGGGCTTGGACGAAGGATACGGAATGGGTGTCGGGGGAAGCATGGGTCTTCTCATCGAGCGGGGGGCCTGGCGGGGACTTGGGCGTATCCGTTTTTTGGACTACCCGTTGGGTGATCGGCATGAATCCGCCCGTTTGGCTTTTGATCAGAACTATCGATTGGACCGGAACCACAGTCTGACCCTCGAATTCTCCCGGCGGCTAGATTTGGGCCGCTGGGATTCGACAGCGCTTATGTTCTGGAACCGTTACTGGTAGGCGGGCGTCGCTGGTGTCGGGGGCGAAGGGAAAAGTCGGGTACGGTCTTGCTTCCCGCTCCGCGCCGGGAGGGGTCCCAATATGTTGTATACGCACATTCGGGGGAGGACACCGGTTGTGCCAAAGCCCCCCTGAAACGGTGAGTGCATTGAGGTTTAAATTGCCCACAAACCCCCTTTTTAAGCCGCTTTCCGGGGGGGCATAGTGCATACTGTATACTGTATTTTTTCCTTGACAAAGAATTTAATTTGTCTTAACTTGCAATCCGCGAAGCAGCGTAAACAGTAGCGTAACAAGTCACAGACCATCAACTAGGAGGAGCTTATTCATGCTTGAGGTTTATCTACCGATACTCGTCCTCATCCTCTGTGCGATTGCCCTTGCTTTGGGGTCCACGGTCTTCTCGTTTCTCGTGGGGCAAAAGAAGCCGAGCGCGGTGAAGCTCGCTCCTTATGAGTGTGGCATGCCCTTGGTGGGGACGGCGCGGCAGCGTTTTCCGGTGAAGTTCTACATTATCGCCATGCTCTTTATTCTGTTCGATATCGAGGCGGTGTTTCTCTATCCGTGGGCGGTCGTGTTCAAGCAGCTCGGGTGGTTTGGATTCATCGAGATGGGCGTCTTCATCGCCATCCTTCTCGTTGGCTACATTTACGTCTGGAAAAAAGGAGCACTGGAATGGGAGTAGATAAAACGCTGGGAAACAATGTCGTCACCACCAGTCTTGACAAGCTTGTCAATTGGTCCCGGTCCAGATCGTTGTGGCCCCTGACCTTTGGTTTGGCCTGCTGCGCTATCGAGATGATGGCGACAGGTGCGGCGCGTTTTGACCTCGACCGCTTCGGGGTTATCTTTCGCGCTTCGCCCCGTCAGTCCGACTGCATTGTCATTGCCGGTACGGTCACCAAAAAGATGCTGCCGGTTATCAAGACCGTCTATGAGCAGATGCCCGAGCCCAAGTATGTCATTGCCATGGGTGCTTGTGCCTGTTCGGGCGGGGTCTTCGATACCTACAGCGTGGTTCAAGGAGTCGATGAGGCGTTGCCGGTCGATGTTTATATTCCGGGTTGTCCTCCCAGGCCCGAAGGTCTTCTCTATGGCATTCTGAAGCTTCAGGAGAAGATCATGAAGGAGCGCAACTCTTTCGGGGCAGCCATCGGCGTTGGCGAGCGAATCTGTCAGGCCTGATCGGAAATCATTCTTTCGAATCTGATTGCAAAGATAGGGATATAAGCAATGAGCGAACATGCTGCTGTGGCCAAGCTGAAGGGAAAGTTTCCTGACACCGTTCTGGATGTCGTTGAGTTTCGCGGAGAGACGACGATAACCGTCAAAAAAGAAAATATTGTCGAGATTTGCTCCTTCATGAAAAAGGATCTCGGTTATAACTTTCTTTGTGATCTTTGTGGCGTCGATTACTTGGGCAAGTCGCCCCGCTTCATGGTGGTTTACAACATTTATAATATCGCCACCAAGGACCGTTTACGTCTGAAGGTTCCTGTCGAAGAGTCCGATGTTCGGGTCGATACGGTTTCCGGGGTTTGGGGCACCGCCAACTGGCACGAGCGTGAGTGTTGGGATTTGATGGGGATATCCTTCAATAACCATCCAGATCTTCGTCGCATCCTCATGGCGGCCGACTGGGAAGGGCACCCCTTGCGCAAGGATTACCCGCTGCAGGGGCCGGGGCGTGAGCCATATCAGGGACGGCACAAGTAGGCCAGGAATCCGAAGATCACTTTTCCATAGAAGAGGCGAAGGTTATGTCATTTACCGAAACAATGACCGTGAATATGGGGCCCCAGCATCCTTCGACCCACGGGGTGCTCCAGCTTATCCTTGAACTGGACGGCGAGATCGTCACCAAGGCCATTCCCCATATCGGTTTTCTTCACCGTGGCACGGAGAAACTCTCCGAGCACCGCACCTACCATCAAGTCATTCCCTTGACCGATCGTTTGGACTATCTGGCACCCATGCACAATAACCTGGGGTATGTCCTGGCGGTTGAGAAGCTTTTTGGTATCACCGATCAGATCCCCGAGCGGGCCAAGGTTGTCCGGGTCATGCTGGCGGAATTGACTCGTCTCAAGAGCCATCTGGTGTGGATTGCCTGTCACGCCCTCGATATCGGCGCCATGACCGTGTTCATCTACGCCTTCCGCGAGCGTGAGCACATCATGAATATGTACGAGAAAATTTCCGGCGCGCGCATGACTTCCAACTATTTCCGGGTCGGTGGGCTTTCCGCTGATCTCCCGGACGGTTTTGAGAAGGATGTGCGCGATTTTATTGATATGATGCCCGGGCATATCGATACCTACGAAGGCCTGCTGACCGGAAATAAGATCTGGCAGAAGCGTATTATGGGCGTTGGCAACATTACCGGCGAAGCCGCCATCGATATCGGCTTGACCGGGCCGTCCCTGCGCGGTTCCGGGGTGGACTGGGACCTGCGCCGCGACAATCCTTACAGCGGCTATGAAGACTACGATTTCAAGGTTCATGTCGACGACGGCTGCGATACCTGGGCGCGTTATAAAGTTCGTCTCCTTGAAATGCGCGAGGCCTGCAAGATCATCCGCCAGTGTCTCGATAAACTCAAGCCTGGCCCCATCCTGGCCGACTGTCCGAAGATCTGTCTGCCCCCGAAAAAAAATGTCGTCAACACCATCGAGGGTTTGATCCATCACTTCAAGATCATTACCGAAGGGCCCAAGCCGGAGGTTGGCGAAATCTATCAGGGGGTTGAGAATCCCAAGGGTGAAGTCGGTTTCTATCTTGTTTCCGACGGTTCCCCTTGCCCCTATCGAATGAAAATCCGGCCGGCTTCCTTCGTCAATTTGCAGGCTCTGCCGCAGATGGTCGAAGGGCGACTCATTGCCGACGTTGTTGCGGTTATCGGTACCCTGGATATCGTCCTTGGGGAAATCGACAGATAACGGATCGAGAGACGAAAGGGCTATTTCCATGAGCGAAGTCGCGGAGAAGGTCAAGGAAGAAGAGATCGATCTGACCGGTGCCAATGAGGTCATCGACAAATATATCGATATGAAAGGAGCACTGATGCCGGTGCTCCAGGCCGTACAGGATGTTTACGGCTACATTCCCGAGCCGACGGTTCATCTTATCGCTGAACGGCTCAATGTCTACCCGAGCCAGATCTACGGGGTGCTCACCTTTTATGCCCAGTTCCACCTGGAGCCGCGGGGAAAATACATTGTCCGTGTCTGCATGGGAACGGCCTGCCACGTCAAAGGTGCCGGCAGGATTGCCGATACCCTTAAGGACCGTTTGAAAATCGGCCATGCCGAGACTACCGAGGACCTCAAGTTCACTGCCGAGTATGTCGCCTGTATCGGCGCATGTGGCATGGCGCCAGTCATCATGGTTAACGATGGTACCTACGGCAGCATGACGGTGCAGAAGATGGATGAAGTCATTGCCAAATACAAGGCGATGGACTAGGCGCCCCTGGACTAAAACTATTCACCGAGCGGGGATGGATCAGATATGGCCGCGAAAGCAGAAGCGATAAAAATTCTAATCTGTACGGGAACGGGGGGGTTTGCCTCCGGCGCGCAGGCGGTAGCCGACGCCTTTGAGGCGGAGTTCGCCAAGCAGGGAGTTGAAGCCAAGGTCGGTAAGCGTTGCGATGTGGTCGGCACGGGCTGCCGCGGATTGTGCGCCAACGACGTGCTGGTCGACGTGGTCATCCCCGGTCAGGCGGCGGTGACTTACGATTTCTGTACTCC
>CALJLX010000226.1 GCA_937982495.1 uncultured Desulfuromonas sp. | reverse complement strand
CTTTTCATCCTCGCCATACTAACGGACTTATCCCCTCCGTCGCCAGAAAAAAAGGCCGGTGGAGCCCCGCGAGAGGGATCCACCGGCCACGCGAAAACGCCAGATCAGGAGACTGAGAACCTATTTGCCGCTCAGGTCGACTTCCACGGTTTCGGTGAACTCTTTCCACAGGAAGGGTTCGGTGTCCATGTTGCCGTAGGGCAGATACCAGAGCTGCACCTTGACGTCCATCTTCGAGTTGGTCAGACCCTCTTCGTTGGGGAAAAGGATCTCGAAATGCTCGTGAGTCTTTTTGCCGGGATGGAGCGCGGTATCCGCGACCAGGCCGCTCTTCTCGTAGGGACCGCGGCCCATTTTCTGGGTCCGGCCGAATTGCTGGGGAACGGGCATGTACAGCCGCTCGTCAGTGAAAATTTCGTCGCCTTCCTCATCCATTGCGCTTACCGACAGAACCAGTCGGTTGGGGGTCGGTCAGCCATCGGGTATGCCGTGACCGGCTTTATTGGTCATCGACACATCAACCATCAGCTTGGGACTGATCTTGTTACCGTCACGCCAGACCATGGGGCGGGTATCCACATGCCAGTCGATGGCCTTGTCGGCCATGACCTGCGAACGGTAGCTCTGCATGTCGTGCCCCAAGCCGCTTTCACGCATGTGGCATTCCTGGCAGTTCTGGTCGCCGCCATTGGCAATGTAGGAAAAGAGGTAGCTGCCGTAGGCGGTGGCGCACTGGGTCGGGTTATCCAACTCCAGATTGGGGCCAAGACCATGACATTGACCGCAGAAAATAGCTTCTCCCATAATCGGACTGGTTCGCGCAATCGGGAAATCCGGATCGTCATGGGCCCCGTCGGAAGAGCCGAAAACCACCCCGGCCTGAGGATAGCCGTCGGTCCACTTGTGAACGATGGCGTTGCGGTTGTGACAAACCAGACAATTGATGTTGAGCTTGAGAAGAAGCTCTTTTTTCTCCTCGAAGGTCTCGGTGTCGCCTTTGCTGTTGGCATCCATCAGCGCGAAAATTTCACCGACGAACTCCTTGGCCACGGCGTCGGTGGCGTCGGCCAGTTGCGGCAGATGGCATTTGGCGCAGCCCATCAGATGCTCGACCTGCACATCATTAGGATCGGTCACGCCCGAGTAGGCCCAGGACATGAAGCCATTGGTGAAGGCGGTCTTGAAAGTCGCGGCGGTACGGCCGGTGCCGTAGACTGAACGGGCATGGGCGGAATTGGCCCATTCGTTGTGGGTGTCCTCGTGACACTCGATACACGAGGTGGAATCGTACATGGCGATCAGTTCGTCAAGGGTTTTCGCTTTGCCCTTTTTGGCGACAATCGTGCCGTCCTTGCCGATACCGGCGGCCTGCACCGGATCGAGAACGCCGCTGAAAAGAATCAGCGAAAACCCCGCCAAAACCGTCGCCGCGATAGAAAGAACATTCGATCTTTTCTTCGTCGGCATGATGATGAAATCCTCTTCAAATCCCTCAAGTAAACTTTCTAGATCAGCACCAATATCACCCCCCTTTAACAAAGGGGGGTTGGGGGGATTTCGCTGGAGCGCTTACAAGCAAATCCCCCTCGGTCCCCCTTTTTCAAAGGGGGAGGCCCCATGGCTGACTTTGCCGGAGCTTAAAAAGATGGGGCCGGCGACGGGCGCCGGCCCCGGGGTCACACCGGCTGATTAGCAGCCTTGCAGCATGTCGCCGCCTTTTTTCGGAGCCTTGTCGCCTTTGACTTCGACTTCAACGTCGGCGCCCACGGCGATGTCGGCGGCCTTGCCTTTTTCCACTTCGACGGTGATGACATCGCCGTTAACGGCGGTCACTTTGCCTTTGACGTCCTTGGCAAGAGCCAGACCGGAAACGGAAACAACCATCATCATGGCGGCGGCCAGAACAATAAGCTTCTTCATGATACATACTCCTCTCGTTACAGGGTTGTGTTCTGCCGGCTCAACAGCGAGCCGGAAGCGGTGAAAATGTTTTAGAAAATGACCTGAAGCTGGGTGGTGAAGGTGGTGAAGTCTTCAGTTTTGGTCCCACCGAACAGCCCTTCTTTGTCGAAGTCGACCTTGGACAGTTCCATGGTCAGCTTGAGATCCTGGCCGCGGAAGTAGTAGTTGAAACCACCGCCGTACCAGTCGACTTCCTGGTCGATCACGTTCTCAAAGGTGGCGAAAGACCAGCTTTCGCTGCGGGCGAAGAACTGCAGGGGCAGATTCGGCAGCATGTAACCAATCTTAACATAACCGCCGTTCTTTTCGCCATTCAGGCCAATGGTAAGCGCATCGGGATTCAGCCCCTGATAGGCGTCGTCCAGATCGTAGTCGGCATAGGCGCCGGAAACGGTGAAGGTACCCACGCCGTCCACCGGATATTCGAAGAAGAGATCGACGGTCCAGGCATCGTAATCAACCGCTCCGGTTTCGTCGCCCCGGATAGCAAGGTTGCCTACATTACTGTAAGCCACGTCCTTTTCCATCTGATAGGAGATCGGAAGAGCACACGTCTGAACTCCAGTCACGAATCACCATC
>CALJLX010000225.1 GCA_937982495.1 uncultured Desulfuromonas sp. | reverse complement strand
GACCACCGAGATCTACACTCTTTCCCTACACGACGCTCTTCCGATCTGGCGGGGTTGATGGTCAACGACCGGCTGGAACTGCTGGGCGCGGCGCGGCAACTGCTGGGGGACGCGGCGCGGCGCAAGGCCATGGGCCGGGCCGGGGCCGCCCTGCTCGAACGTAACGCCGGCGCCACGGATAACACTATCGCGGTCATCGACCGACTGGTCTCCTGAATCGATGCGCAAGCTTCTCCAGTGGTATCGTCCGGTTTGGACACACGGGCCGCGCACTCCCGCGCAGCATCTGCTCTATCGAGTCCTTTTCCCCTTCAGCGAGCTTTACGGCCGGGTAGGGCGGGCACGGGTCGCGTTATACCGGCGCGGTCTTCTGAGATCCCACAATTTTACCGTCCCGGTCGTCTCCATCGGCAATCTCGCTGTCGGCGGCACCGGCAAGACCCCGACCGTCGACTGGGTCGCCCGTTACTGCCAGAAGCAGGGACGGCGGGTGGCGGTTGTAAGCCGGGGATACGGAGGGAAGGGCGCCGATCCGGTCGCCGTGGTCAGCGACGGGCGGCAACTCCTCCTTGGTGCCGACGTTGCCGGTGACGAGCCGGTGCTTCTCGCCCGGCGCAATCCGCGACTGATCGTGGTGGTCGCCCCCCGGCGCGCGCAAGGGGTGCGGACGGCTGTGGCGGAACTCGGTGCCGACCTGATCATCCTCGACGACGGGTTTCAGCACTTCGCGGTGCGCCGCGATCTCGATATCGTTCTGCTCGACGCGAAACACCCCCTGGGCAACGGCCGGGTCTTGCCGGCGGGACTGCTGCGGGAGTTCCCCGAGGCCTTGGCGCGCGGCGACCTCTTCATCCTGACCCGGGCCGATGGGGAGACCGTTCCCCCGGCTTTGCCGGGGCCGATGCTGACCAGCCGCCATTGCCTGGCCGACCGGGCAACGGCCTTGGACGGTCAATCGTTTCCCCTCGACGAACTGCGCGGCAAACGGCTGGTCGCCTTTGCCGGGATCGCCGATCCCGAGGCGTTTTTCAGCGATCTCCGGAGCAAGGGCCTGACCCTGAGCGAAACCTTGGCATTTTCCGACCATGTGACGTACAATCGGGCGGAAATGGCCCGGATTAAAGCCGCCGCCGGCGAAGTTCTGCTGACCACGGAAAAGGACGCCGTCAAGCTGCGCGCCGACGCTTTCGCCGTTCCCTGCTATGCGGTGCCGCTGGCATTGACTTTCGATCGCCCCGAGTTGTTGACTGCCCATCTCGACCGACTGTTGGACAAGGAGAGAACCATGCCCATCAAACAGGAACTGCTCGATATCCTCGCCTGCCCTCAATGCAAAGGGGCGGTGCGTCTGCGCGAGGACCAGCCGGCGCTGGTCTGCGACGCCTGCCGTCTGGCCTATCCGATTCGCGACGACATTCCGGTAATGCTCATTGATGAAGCGGAGAAGGTCGGTGACGAGTGACGAGTGACGAGTCGGTCGCGTGAAGAGGATGCTTTTTTGAAGTCTTTGGACCCACTTGAAATTAAACGGATACTGATCCGCTCCACCAACTGGATCGGCGATGCGGTCATGACCACTCCGGCGATGGGTGTCGTCCGTCGTTTTTTTCCTGACGCCGAGATCGTGGTGGCGGCCAATCCGCTGGTGGCGCAGCTCTTCAGCCATCATCCCGATTGCGACCGGGTGCTGGTCTACGACCGCAAAGGG
>CALJLX010000224.1 GCA_937982495.1 uncultured Desulfuromonas sp. | reverse complement strand
GCTCCAGCAGGCCCATCGGCGTGAAGTTGGAGAGCACCCAGGTCAGTTCCTGCACTTCGGGAACGTCCGACTGCACCCAGAAGATGCTCTTTTCTGGATCCATCCCCAACGCCAGGAAGTTGGCCGCCGCCTCCAGCGTCCCCTTGGCCAGCGCCTTGCCGTCGGCAACCGAGGTCATGGCGTGGTAGTTGGCGATGAAGCAGAAGAGTTCATGATTTTCCTGGTGTTCGATCATCTTCTTCATCATGCCGAAGAAATTGCCCAGGTGCAGGGAGCCCGAAGGCTGGATGCCGGATAGGACGCGCATGTCGGTACCTCTGTTGAATCGGTGATGAGTGATTGGTTGTTGGTGATTGGTTAAAAGCGGCCTCGCGCCCGCTCCTTGCAGTCGCTAGAGCTCGCAGAGAGCGCAGAGAAAAACCACTTAAACAGGACTTTTAAAAGATTTTCTCTGCGTCCTCTGCGTACTCAAGTGAGCGAAGCGAACGGGCGAGAGACGATTTTCAACAAAAAAAGCCGCGGTTTTTGGCCGCGGCTGGTGCTGGTTCTGTATTGCCGCGACCCGGTTCGGTTCGCGGCATGATGCTGTATCTCGACGCGGACCGGCTAAAAAGAGGCCCAGCGCCACCAATTCTTCGTGCTGTTCAGGTTTTCGAGAGTAAGCGTTTTCATGGCCGGCAGATTAACAACTCCGCATCGATCCGTCAACGGAGAAAATCGTCCCCCAGCAGGGGGGAGAGCTGGGTTATACTGGCTGGGGATCGAATACCGGAAAAAGGGGATGGACGTGACGAAAACCGGATGGATTCTGACGATATGCCTGTTGCTGTCACTGCCGGGGGCGCCGGTGCGGGGAGCCGAGAGCGATGCCCGCCCCGGCGGGCTGGTATCCGCCTCCTTCGGTCCCGCCGGGCTCGGGTTGCCGGTGGGCAGATTGGTGACGACCCTGCATTACAAGTTCATGGAGACGGACGGGGTGCGCTACCACCGCGACGAACTGAACGACAACGGGAAGCTGACCAAGCATATCGGCATCGTCAAGCTGCGCTACGGTCTCGCCCCGGGGTTGGATATCCGCTCGTCGATCCAGGTTTACGACATCGAACGCAGGAACCGCAAGACCGGGGAAACGGACAATCTGGGCTCGGTCGGCGACGCCACCCTCTCATTGCATGCCGTCCTTCTCGATCAGGGGAGGGGCGCGCCCTTCAGTCTGGCTGTCGATACCGCCGCCGTTTTGCCCACGGCCAGCGTCAGCGACAAAAGCGTCGATTCCCTCGGCAACCGCGCCTGGGGCGCGGGCTTCGGTCTCGGGCTCACACGCTTTTTGCGCTCCCACCGCTTCGACCAGGAACTCCATTACTTCACCTTCACTGAAGGGGAACATGACTACCGCAACCCCGACCGTC
>CALJLX010000223.1 GCA_937982495.1 uncultured Desulfuromonas sp. | reverse complement strand
CCGCCGAGCACCCCGATGATCACCGCGAGGATGATGAGAAAGGTGTTTTCGCTGATGTGAAAATAGGCGGGCAGCCCGGCCAGCGTATAGCGCAGCCGCGCCCGCAGACGCTGTCCGAAAGCCAACTTCCTTTACTCCACGGTGACGCTTTTGGCCAGGTTGCGGGGTTGATCGACGTCGGTCCCCTTGAGCACGGCAACGTGATAGGCCAACAGTTGCAGGGGAACGGAGGTGAGCACCGGCATCAGGTCGTCGGCGATGCGGGGAATGACCAGCACCGCGTCGGCCTTGTCGCACAGGCCCTCGGCGTCGGTGACGGCGATCACCCGTCCGGCCCGGGCCTGGACTTCCTCCATGTTGGAAACGACCTTTTCGAAGGTATCGTTCTCCGGGGCGATGACCACCACCGGCATCAGCTCGTCGATGAGGGCGATGGGGCCGTGCTTCATCTCGCCGGCGGGATAGCCCTCGGCATGAATGTAGGAAATCTCCTTGAGCTTGAGCGCCCCTTCGAGGGCGGCCGGATACTGGTTGCCGCGCCCCAGGTAGAGAAAATCCCGGGCGTTCATGAAGTCGCGGGCAATGGCCTCGATTTGTTCGTTGAGCTCCAGAGTCTCCTCGACCTTGCGCGGCAAGGTCGCCAGGGCGGCGGCGAATTCCCGTACCTGTTCGGCCGCCAGGGTACCCCGGGCCCGGCCAAGACGCAGGGCGAAAAGGAAGAGGGCGACGAGTTGGGTGGTGAAGGCCTTGGTCGAGGCGACGCCGATCTCCGGTCCGGCGTGGGTGTAGATGACGCCGTCGCACTCCCGGGGGATGGAGGACTCCACCACGTTGCAGACGGCGACGACCCGCCCCCCCTTGCTTTTCGCCTCGCGCAGCGCCGCCAGGGTGTCGGCGGTCTCGCCGCTCTGGCTGATGAGCAGCGTCAGCATTTTCGGCCCGACGATCGGGTCGCGGTAGCGGAATTCGCTGGCGATGTCGACCTCCACCGGCACCCGGCAGTGCTTCTCGATCATGAACTTGCCGACCAGCCCGGCATGCCAGGAGGTGCCGCAGGCGACGATGAAGATCTTCTCCAGCCCCCGCAAATCGGCATCGCTCAGTTTCAGATCTTCGAGGTAGACATCTCCCTCTTCCTCGCGCAGACGCCCGGCCAGGGTGTCGGCGATGGCCCGGGGCTGCTCGTGGATCTCCTTGAGCATGAAGTGCTTGTAGCCCCCCTTCTCGGCCATGAGGGGGCTCCAGGTGATGGTCTTGGCGCTCTTCGTCAGCGGCTTTCCGGCCAGATCGGTGAATTCCATGGCGGCGCCGGTGAAAACCACCATCTCGCCGTCTTCGAGAAAGATCATCTCGCGGGTGTGGGAGAGCATGGCGGGGATATCCGAAGCGACGAAGTTCTCCCCCTCCCCTTGCCCGACCACCAGCGGCGAGCCGAGCTTGGCGGCGATCATCCTGTCCGGCTCCCGTTCGCAGAGGATGGCGACGGCGTAGGCGCCGCGCACCTCGGCCAGGGCCCGGCGGACGGCCGCGACGAAATCGCCGCCGGCTTTATAATGTTCCTCGACCAGATGGGCGATAATCTCGGTGTCCGTCTCCGAGCTGAAGCTGTGTCCCTGGCCGCGCAGGCGCTCTTTCAGCGCCAGATAGTTCTCGATGATGCCGTTGTGCACCACCACGATCCCCCCGGCCTTGTGGGGATGGGCGTTGGTCTCGGACGGGCGGCCATGGGTCGCCCAACGGGTGTGGCCGATGCCGAGACTCCCGGTCAGCGGACGCTCGCGCAGGACATTTTCCAGGTTGATCAGCTTCCCCTGGGCGCGACGGATCTCGATTTTTCCGTCATGCAAGGTGGCGATCCCGGCCGAGTCGTAGCCGCGATACTCCAGACGGCGCAGACCGTCGAGAACGATGGGGGTCGCTTCCTGGGAACCGATATAGCCGACAATACCGCACATTTAATAAAACTCCTGGTGAGGTGAGAGGAGTGAGGTGAGAGGCGTGACGGTCTTAACCCCTCACACCTAACGCTTCACGCCTTACGATTTCTTGGTTTTCTGCCGCAGCCGCCAGCCTTCGATGATTCGCTGCTCGCAGCGGGACAGGGCCAGGGAGTCGGGGGGGACGTCCTTGGTGATGGTCGAGCCGGCGCCGATCAGGCTGTTGCGGCCGATGCGCACCGGCGCGACGAACTGGGTGTCGCTGCCGACGAAGACGTCGTCCTCGATGATGGTCTTGTGCTTGTTGACGCCGTCGTAATTGCAGGTGATGGTACCGCAGCCGATGTTGACGTTGCGCCCGACCTCGGCATCGCCGATGTAGGTGAGATGGCTGGCCTGGGCCTTCTCCGCCAGCTGCGCCTTCTTGGTCTCGACAAAGTTGCCGAGCTTGTTGTGACCGGCGAGGACCGTTCCCGGGCGCAAATGGGCCATGGGACCGATGGCGCAGCACGGTCCGAGGGTCGATTCGGCCAGGACCGAACCGGCCTTGAGATGGGCGTGCTCGCCGATTTCGCAATCCGTGACGATGACTCCCGGTTCGACGATGCAGTTGCCGCCCAAGCGGGTGGCGCCGCGCAAATGGACATTGGGATGAATGACGCAGTCCGGGGCGATCGTCACCGAGGTGTCGACATAGGTGGTGTCCGGATCGATGAGGGTGACACCGGCGCGCATGTGCGCCTCGTTGATGCGCCGCCGCATGATGGCGTTGGCCTCGGCCAGCTGCACCCGGTCGTTGATCCCCATCGGCTCGTCGGCATCGGTCACCGCCAAGGCACGGACCGCCAGACCCTGGGCGCGGGCGATTTCGAGCACGTCGGTCAGATAATATTCCCCCTGGGCATTGTTCCGGCCAACGGAACGCAGGGCTTCGAAGACCAGCGGCGCTTGAAAAGCATAGATGCCGGTGTTGATCTCGTGGATGGTCTTCTCCTTGGCGGAAGCGTCCTTCTCCTCGACGATGCGCAACACCGCCTCGCCGTCGCGAACAATGCGTCCGTAGCCATGGGGGTTGGCCATCTCGGCGGTAAGGACGGTGACCGCCGCCTGTTGTTCGCCATGGTAGGCGAGAAGGCGCTCCAGGGTCTGGCGACGCAAGAGTGGCACGTCGCCGCACAAGAGCAGCAGGGTGCCGGAAAAGTCGCGCAGTTCGTCGGCGGCGCAGAGCAGGGCGTGGCCGGTGCCGAGCTGCTCGGCCTGCACGGCGAAACGCAGCGGTTGCTCCGCCAGCGTCCGGCGCACCTCCTCGGCGCCGTGGCCGACGACCAGCACCGTCTCCCGGCAGCGCAGTTCCCGGCAAAGGCGGATCGGGAAGTTGACCATCGCTTCGCCGGCTACCGGGTGCAGCACCTTGGGCAAGGCCGACTTCATCCGCGTCCCCTGTCCCGCCGCGAGAATGACCGCGGCCAACTGTTGTCCGCTCATAAACCCTCCTGAAAATGGGCGTGGTAAAAGATGATTAGTATCATGGAAAGACCCCATGGAGTCAAGGCCCGTAGGCCCTTCCCCACCCTTCGCGCCCCCCCTTTTTTTTTGCATTGCCGTAAGGAGTTCAGTATAGTTCGGACATTGGAGGGACTTTGCAATGAATGATCGTTTGTCGATTCTGCGGGATCTGGGGGAAATCGAGCAAGAGCTCAAGGAG
>CALJLX010000222.1 GCA_937982495.1 uncultured Desulfuromonas sp. | reverse complement strand
GCCGGGGACTGGGCGGTCAGCTTCGTCCCGGTCCAGGACATTCTCGGGCGCCAGGCCGCCTATGTCGTCGCCTATTCCGGAAACCCCTTTTCCGCCACGTTGCGCCGTGACTTCTATCTCAGCCTCGGGCTCACGACCCTCTTTCTCGGCGCTTTCGCCTGGTTCACCTGGGGCCTGCTGCGCTCCCGCGGCCACCTCCGCCGGGAGAAGCGGCAATTGCAGATCATCACCGACACCATCGGCGACGGCCTCTACGTCCTGAACGAACAGGGCCGGATCGAACGGGTCAACCCGGCCTTCACCGAACTGCTCGGCTATCGCCCCGAGGAGATCGCCGGGAAAACCGGTCACGAATTTTTCCACGTCGACCGCGACGGCGCTCCCCACCAGACCCGGGAGGATTGTCCGATCTGCTCCGCCATGAGGCGAGGGGAAGGCTATGTCGGCGAAGAACTCTTCCGCCGCAAGGACGGCACCCTGATGAACGTGGAGGTCTCCTGTCAGCCGATCCGCTCCGACAACGAGGCAAATGGGATAGTGGCGGCCTTCCGCGATATCACCAAGCGCAAGGAAAGCGACGAACGCATCCGTTACCTGGCCGAATACGACACCCTGACCAACCTGCCGAACCGGACCCTCTTCCTCGACCGCCTGCGCCAGACGATCGTCGCCGCCCAGCGCGAGCGGGAGATTTTCGCCATCCTCTTTCTCGATATCGATCTCTTCAAATCGATCAACGACTCTCTCGGCCACCCGGTCGGCGACCGGCTCTTGCAGGAGATGGCGCGCCGCCTGGTCGAGTGCGTGCGCGCCAGCGACACCGTCAGCCGCCAGGGGGGAGACGAATTCATCATCATCCTGCGGCAGATCCGCGAAGCCGCCGACCCGGCCCAGATCGCCCGGAAGATTCTCGCGGCCATGAGCGAGTCTTTTTTCATCGACAGCCAGGAAATGCGCGTCTCCGCCAGCATCGGCATCGCCCTCTATCCTGCCGACGGCGAAGACGAGGCCGCCCTCATCAAAAATGCCGACGCGGCCATGTATCATGCGAAAAAACTGGGGCGCAACAACTACCAGTTCTACACCGCCGACCTCAATGTCCGCGCCCGGAAGCGGCTGGAAATGGAAAACAGCCTGCGCCTCGCCCTCGACCGCCGGGAATTCCTGCTCCACTACCAGCCCCAGGTCGAACTCGAAAGCGGCCGCATTATCGGCGCCGAGGCCCTGCTGCGCTGGCAGCACCCCGAACAGGGGCTGGTCCCGCCGGGGGAATTCATCCCCCTGGCCGAGGAATGCGGGCTGATCGTGCCCATCGGCGAATGGGTGCTGGGCGAGGCCTGCCGCCAGAACAAGGCCTGGCAGGATGAGGGCATGGCCAAACTGCCGGTGGCGGTAAACCTTTCTCCCATCCAGTTCCGCCAGCACAATCTCGAAGAGGTCATCCGCCGGGCGCTGACGGAGAGCGGACTGGACCCCGAATATCTCGAAATAGAAATCACCGAAAGTCTGCTGATGAGCGCGGAAAACCAGACGATCGCCCTGCTTTATCAGCTCAAGAATCTGGGGCTGAGCATCGCCATCGACGATTTCGGCACCGGCTATTCGTCCCTCAGCTATCTCAAGCTCTTTCCCATCGATAAGCTGAAAGTCGACCGCTCCTTCGTGCGCGACGTCTCCAGCGACCCGGACGACGCGGCGATCATCAGCGCCATCATCGCCATGGCCCACCGCCTGCGCCTGGAGGTTCTGGCCGAAGGGGTGGAGACCATCGACCAACGCAACTTCCTCATCCACGAAGGCTGCAACGAAGCCCAGGGCTTCCACTACAGCCGCCCCCTGCCCGCCAAGGAAATGAAAAGCCTGCTGCAAAAGGGGCACCCCCTGCCGCCCATGCCGGAAAATCTCGACCCCGTCTAGCCGCCCGCTTCGCTGGGCAAACAAAAAACGGGAGTCCCACCTGGGGACTCCCGAAAAAAATGACGGCGACGACTAGTATTTGCCGAACTCGCCATCGTCGAGGGCAATGCGGGGAGCCGCCGACTCCCCGGCCGCTCCCCAGACCCCCGTCGGCGATGCGGCGGCAACCGAGGAACGGGGGTTGCGGGACGCCGGTTTTGGGGCCTTGCAGCGACGCTGATCGACCCGGAAACGTTGCAGCAGAGCTTGCAGCTGCCGGGCGTGATCCGCCAGCACCGAGGCGGACGCGGCACTCTCCTCGGTGTTGGCCGTCGCCTGCTGGTTGACCTGATCGATCTGGGCGAGCCCCTGGTTGATCTGCTGGATGGCCTGGGCCTGTTCGTTGGAAGCGGCGGCGATTTCCTGGATCAGGTCGCTGACCTTGGCCGATACCGTGACGATTTCCTTGAGCGAGGCGGCGGTGCGGTCGGCGATCACCAACCCGCGCTCGGTCTTGGCCACCGAGCTGGCGATCAGCTCCTCCGTCTCCTTCGCCGCCTTGGCGCTGCGCCCCGCCAGATTCCGCACTTCTTCGGCGACCACGGCGAAGCCTTTGCCGTGCTGCCCGGCCCGGGCCGCTTCCACCGCCGCGTTGAGGGCCAGAAGGTTGGTCTGGAAAGCGATTTCGTCGATGACCTTGATGATGCGGGAAATGTTCTCGGCGGCGGCACTGATTTCCCCCATGGCCGCCAGCATGACCCCCATCTCCTCGTTACCCTTTCCCGCAAAATCCAGACCCTGTGCGGCCAGGGCATTGGCCTGTCTGGCATTTTCGGCGTTCTGCCCGGTCGGGGAGGCGACATCCTGCATCGAACTGGAAATGTCCTCCAGTGCCGCCGCCTGACGGGTCGCGCCGTCTGCCAGGGCCGAGCGGCCGGCGGAAATCTGGCCGGCGTCGGCGGCGATCTGCATGGAGGTCGCCTGCACCTGGCAGAGGATGTCGCTGAGATTGCCGTGCATCCGCGCCATGGATTGGCCGAGCAGATCCCGTTCGGAGAGGAGTTCCACCCGATGGGTGAGATCGCCGTCGGCGATGCCGAGTGCGACTTCGGAGCGGGCATTCATGATTTCGGCGAGGCGTTTCATCGCCAACCCAAGACTGTCGATCTCCCGGCAGACGCTCCCAGGTACGGCAATCCCCGTATCCCCCTGGGCCAGCTTGCCCAAGGCCGCCATGAAGGAATGCAAAGCACCGGTAAGGCTGCGCGACATGCCGATGACCAGTAGCGCCGTCACCAGCACCACCGCTCCGAGGAGGCCGAGGGTCGTTTTCAGTACATGGGCGAGACTCGCCTCGACATCGTCGATATACAGACCGTTGCCGATGATCCAGTTCCACTGGGGAAAGAGCTTGACGTAGCTGATCTTCGCCACCGGCTCGTCGAAGCCGGGCTTGGGCCAGAAATAGTCGACATAGCCGCCTCCCTCTTTCCGGCAGACGTCGACGAATTCCACAAACAGCTTTTTACCGTTGGGATCGGCGGACTGGGAAAGATCCTTGCCGTCGAGTTCGGGCTTGAAGGGGTGCATGATCATCGCCGGTTGGGTGTCGTTGATCCAGAAGTAATCCTCGGCGCCATAGCGCAACCCTTTGATCGCCGCCTTGGCCCGGTCCTGGGCCTCGGCCTGGGTCAATTCGCCGCGACCGGCGGCGGCGGCGAAATACTCCAGCACCCCGTAGGCGGT
>CALJLX010000221.1 GCA_937982495.1 uncultured Desulfuromonas sp. | reverse complement strand
AAAAACTCCAGGCTTCGATGGGCGCGGGGCGACCGATGTAATAGCCCTGGGCGAAATCGATGCCCAGGGTGCGCAACGTCTCGAGATCCTCGGCGGTCTCGACGAATTCGGCGATGGTCTCCTTGCCCAGGGTGCGGGCTACTTCCTGGATGGAGCGGACCAGGGCCAGGTTGACCGGGTCGTGGGCCAGGTTGCGGATGAAGGTGCCGTCGACCTTGATGCTGTCCGCCGGGAACTCCTTGAGATAGTTGAAAGTGCTGAAGCCGGTGCCGAAGTCGTCGACGGCGAAGCCGCAGCCGAGCTGCTGCAGGCGGACAATCATCCGCTGGGCGGCGGGAATGTTGTCGAGGCTCGCCGTTTCGGTCAATTCGAAGACGATCCTTTCCGGTTTGACCCCTTTTTCGATCAGCAGGTCTTCCACCAGGGGGAGAATGCCGTTATCGTCGAAGGCCTGGGCCGAGAGGTTGACGGCGAGCTTGCGCAGTGCGGGATAGCGGCCGAGAAGGACGATGGCCTGGCGGATCACCCAGTGGTCGAGCAGAGCCATTTCGCCGGCCTGTTCCAGGGCGGGGATAAAGTCCTTGGGGGAGATTTCCCCCTCGTCGGGGAGCTGCAGACGCAACAGCGCCTCGTAGTGGCTGATTTCGCCGCTGGCGATGTGCAGGATGGGCTGGAAATGAAACTTCAGACCCTGTCCGGCGATGGCCTTGCGTACCTTGCGCACCCAGTCGAGGTTGCGCCGCAGTTCTTCGCTTTCCCGATCCGCCGGATCGTAGACGTGGATGCGGTTGCGCCCCCGGCTTTTGGCGACGTAGAGAGCGATATCCGCCTGTTTGAGGTAGTCCTCGGGACGGTTCGCGCTGCCGTCGAGTTCGGCGACGCCCATGCTGCAACTGATCTCGGCGGCCTGGTCCTCGATCCGGCAGTCGAGGTGCTGGATAAGATCGCGGAATTCATCGGCGATTTCCAGGGCCTGGGAGAGCTCGGTGTTGGCGAGGAGGACGGCGTATTCGTCGCCGCCGAGGCGGCAGAGGACGTCGGAACGGCGCAGGCGCCGGGAGAGAAGCTCGGCGACCTGCTTCAGAACCAGGTCACCGTGGTAATGGCCGAAGCTGTCGTTGATTACCTTGAAGTGATCGAGGTCGATATAGAGCAGGGCGTGACGTCCTTGTCCGCGTTTGCTCAGGGCCGCCATCTGCTTGATGGCGTGGCCGAAATAATGGCGGTTGAAGAGGCCGGTGAGGGTGTCGTGCATGGCCAGATGTTCCAGTTCGGCCAAGGCCTTTTTGCGCCGGGTAATGTCGTCGAGGCAAGCGGAGACCGAACGGCCTCCGGCGGCTCCGGTCATGGCGTCGAAGCGACTGTCCACCCAGACGGCATGCCCCTCGCGGTGGCGCAGGCGCAATTCCAGGGCGCATTCCCGGAAACTGCCGAAGGTCAGCATCTGCAGCCGGTTCTGGTAGATGTGCCAATCCGCCTCGTTGCCGTCATCACGAAAATCGCTCAGGGGCCGACCCAGGGATTCGGCGACGGTGTAACCGGTCAGGCGTTCCCAGGCGCGATTGAGAAAATGCAGGCGCCCCTCGGTGTCCAGTTCCAGGACCACGGTGCTGAGGCTGTCGAGCAGATGCTGGTGGGCCTGGGAGATGGCCCGGTAGGCTTCCCGGCTCTCCCGCAGGGATTCGACACGGGCGGCGAACTGTTTGTTGCTGAGCAGGTAATCCTCGCGGCGAGCGGCGATTTCCGTGACCCGGCGCAGGGCATCGGGGGTAAAAGGTTTGGTGATAAAGTCGGCGGCCCCCTCCATCATCAGTTCCTCGGCCAGTTCCATGGTGCCGTGGGCGGTCATGATCACCACCGGCTGGTCCGGGTGTTCCCGCAGGATGCCTTGCAGCACCTGCTGCCCCGAAAGCCCCGGCAGCATGACGTCGAGCAGTACCAGGTCGTGGCGGCGGCGCAACCAGGCATCCAGTCCCGCTTGGCCGTCGGTCGCGACTTCCACCGTAAAGCGCGGTTGCAGGATCCGTTCGGCGAGTTGCGCGTTGTCGGGGAAATCCTCCACCACCAGCAGCGTCGGCTTGCGCGCGACGGTGCGCGGCGTGTTCAGGCAGTCCTTCAGGGTCGCGGGGAGTTCGGGGTAGCGTTCCAGGGGGATGACGGCGTCGAAGCCGAATTCGCGGGCGGTGGTCTCGGCGATCCGCTCGCACCAGGTGGTGGCGACCAGGATCAGGGGGATGGAGGCATCGCAGAGGAAGATGCCGGAGCGGACCATGCGGCCGAGTCGCCAGCCGTCCAGCGGAGCGATGTCGACGTCGGTGATGAGCAGGTCGATCCGTTCCCGACGCAGCACCCGCGCGGCGTCGCGGCCATCGGCGGTTTCGGTGAGGCGCTGAAAGCCCTCCGCGCGCAGCGTTTCCGCCAGGATCCGGCGATTGTCCGGATTCTGGTTGACCAGGAGGATATGTACGTCCTGTACGTTGTTCGCCATCCTTAGCAGTCTCCTGAAATGTCTTTGTATGTGCAAGCCTGCCGCCGAAGAAGAAGGCGGCATTGCCCCGAGATCTTCCGTCAAATCGCCGGTCCCGGCGCCCTTGCGGCGCGGGCGGAATTCCGGGGTATCCGGGGATGCCGCCGAAAAGGGGGGGACGAGTTGTTGGTCGGGCCAAGTGTTGTTAATTATGCAATATCCGCACCGTTTTTCTTGGTTATTTTGATGCCTTCTCGCGATTTATTTCCCTGGTGGGCGGTGCCAATGGGCCAATTCTTGACAAATGGTGTTTATTTAGAATAATATTCCGCCAATATGGATATAAAGAGAATGATTGACGATATTGACGCGCAAATTCTGGAGATTCTTCAAGAGAAGGCGCGCATTCCCAACGCCGAGGTCGCCCGCCAGGTCGGCATGGCCCCTTCCGCCGTCCTGGAGCGAATCCGCAAGCTGGAATCCCAGGGCATCATTTCCGGCTACGAGGTTCGCCTCAACCCCGAGCACTTCGGCCAGAAACTTGCCGCCTTCGTGCTGGTCGAGATTTCCCGGGGGGGGTGTCGGGGCACGGCCGAGGCGTTGGCGGGGATTTCGGGGGTGCAGGAGGTGCATCAGGTGGCCGGCGACGACGGGTATCTGCTCAAGCTGCGGGTGGCCGACACGGAAACCCTCGGCCGGATTCTGCGGGAAGAAGTCGCGATCATCGACGGCGTTGCCCGGACCCGGACCCTGATCGTTCTCTCGACCTTCAAGGAAACCCGGAGGGTTTCCCTGGGCGGGGGGACATCAGAGGTCTTTTAGTTTTTCAACAAATCCTGTATATCAATAACTCTCTTGCCGTGACAGGGCAAGAATTAAAATCTCGTTTTAGTCGACGGACAAACGAGAGTTTTCCAGCAGCCCGGTCAAGCGATGTCGCCCGGCGGGACGCCGGCCGCTTTTCATAAGCGTTTCCGTTCTTTCACGGGAACTTTTCTTTTTCCAGGAGACCGACCACCATGCCCATGTCCGATGCCTTCAAGACCCGCCTCTTTCCGGTAATCCGCGACATTGTCGCTCACTACGGCACCCCCTTCCATATCTATGACGAAGCGGGTATCCGCGAAACGGGGGCGCAGCTCAAGAACGCCTTCGCCGGCATCGCCGGCTTCCGCGAGTATTTCGCCGTCAAGGCCCTGCCCAATCGCAGCATTCTGCGCCTGATGAAGGAGATGGGTTTCGGCTTCGACTGCAGCTCCATCCCCGAGCTCATCCTTGCCCGCGAGGTCGGGGCCAAGCCCGAGGAGATCATGTTCACCTCGAACAACACCAGCCCCGAGGAATTCGCCTTCGCCGCCAGGGACGGCGGCTGCATCCTCAACCTCGACGATGTCAGCCTGATCGACAAGGTGCCGGAATTCCCCGAGCTGATCTGTTTCCGTTACAATCCGGGGCCGCGCCGTACCGGCAACGTCATTATCGGTCATCCCGAAGAGGCCAAATACGGCGTCACCCACGAGCAGGTGGTGGAGGCCTACCGTCGCGCCCAGGCGCGGGGAGCCAAGCGCTTCGGCCTGCACACCATGGTCGCCTCTAACGAGCTGGACTACACCTACATGGTGGAGACCGCCCGCATGCTGCTGGAAATCTCGGCGCTGGTCGAAAAGGAACTCGGCATCCGCTTCGAGTTTCTCAATATCGGCGGCGGCTTCGGCATCCCCTATAAACCCGAGCAACAACCCCTCGACCTTTCGGCCATGAGCCGGGAAATCACCGCCCTGTTCGATGCCTTCAAGGCCGAACACGGCTATGCTCCGGCCATGGTCATGGAGAGCGGACGCTACATGACCGGCCCTCACGGCGCGCTGGTCACCACCGCCATCAATCACAAGGACACCTACCGCAAGTACATCGGCCTCGACGCCTGCATGTCGTCGCTGATGCGCCCGGCGCTCTACGGCTCGTACCACCATATCGACGTCATCGGCAAGGAGAACCGGCCGAAAACCGAAGTGTACGACGTGGTCGGCTCCCTCTGCGAGAATAACGATAAATTCGCCATTCAGCGGGAACTGCCCGCCGTCGCCGAAGGGGACATCGTCGTCATCCACGACAGCGGCGCCCACGGTCACGCCATGGGCTTCCAGTACAACGGCCGGCTGCGTCCGAAAGAACTGCTGCTGCGCGCCGACGGCGGCGTCGAGTTGATCCGCCGCGCCGAAACGGTGGAGGATTACTTCGCCACCTATAATTTTGCTCCCGATACCCTGGTTCCGAAAAAGGCGTAAACGCCTCCTTCTCGCTACTGAAAAAAGCCAAAGGCCGCTTCATGAAGCGGCCTTTGGCTTTTTTATTATGCCCCGCGGCCGGTTTTTTGACGGAGCGTCTGCGATTTGACAGGGACGGGCGCCGGGAGGGACGATTGGGAGCCTGTGTTGTCCCCGGTTAATTTTCCTTTTTTTCCGTAAAAATCGACCTCTGGAGAGGGATTCGGGCCTTTTCCCCGTGACCTTCACGCCTTTGCCGATTATTTATGGCACACAGCTTGCTGAATATGCCCGACGTGAAATGTTTTTTTGCGTAGGCACAGGTTGTGGTCACTGTCACGAGGGGCGCTCCGGACTCTTTCGGGGTGTTGCCGGCCATGTGGAAAGGAATCTCCATGAGAGAAACGAATAGCCTCTTGAAATTGGTTTTGCCCTATGCGGTCCTGACGGCGGCCGCCTTGCTCCTGCTTTGGTGGTTCGACGCCGGGACGGGGGCGCTCTGGCTGGTTCTGGGGATGGCCGGTCTCTGGGGGCTGGTCACCGTCTGGCTCTTTCGGTCGCAAGCCGCGCGGGCCCAGCGGCGCTGGCGGGAGATCGACGCCCAGATCGCCGAACTGACAGCCAAGACCTCGTCGCTTCTGGGCTTCATGTCCAAGGAATTCAACGCCCAGTTCCAGATCGTGCGCGACGAAAACCGGCAGGTTCAGGATCTGCTCGCCGATGCCATCGAAAAACTGGTGGGCAGCTTCACCGGTATGGATGACCAGTCCCGTCGCCAGTTCGAACTGGCGAACCGGCTCACCCGCCAGGGCGGACGGGATTCCTCCGAAGGGCTCGATTTCGAAAGCCTTTGGCGGGAGATCGAAGGAGTGCTGAGTACCTTCGTCAATGCCGCCACCGAGAACAGTCGTATCGCCAAGCGCCTGCTTGAAGAGATGACCGCCACCAGCACCCAGTTCCTGGGGGTTCTGACCATGCTCGACGAGGTCAAGAAGATCGCCGATCAGACCAACCTGCTGGCGATCAACGCCACCGTCGAGGCGGCCCGGGCCGGACAGGCCGGCAAGGGGTTCGCGGTGGTCGCCGGCGAAGTGCGCAACCTCTCGGTGCATTCCAACAAGTTCAGCAACAAGATCGGCGATGAAGTCAGCGGTATCGCCCAGGCGCTCAACG
>CALJLX010000220.1 GCA_937982495.1 uncultured Desulfuromonas sp. | reverse complement strand
CGGCGGGAGCAAGAAGTTCTGGCAGAGACTGTTTTTCCGGCCTGCCGGCGGGAGCCAACAGTTCGGGGAGAAACTGTTGTTCCGGCCTGCCGGCGGGAGCCAGCAGTTCGGGGATGGATAGTTTTTCCGGCTGGCCGGCGGGAGCCAGCAGTTCGGGGAGAGGCATGTTCTCTTTCATCCTTTTGCGGGAAATGCCCGGAGAATACCACAAAATCCGTCGTAAAAGGCAAGGACCTGTCCGGCCGACGGCGGCGGCGAAAATCCGATCCATCTTGACAAGGGCTTAAAAAATTTATATTTTTTTACTTATTGTGCGCGCCGACGCGATTTTTTATGGGGGAGGGATAACTTATGTTTCGTCTTCTCGGCATCCTGCTTTCCTCAGGTCTTCTTCTGACCGGGCTGACCGGTTGCCTCGCTCCCCGTCCGACCGTCGATCTCACCCCGATCGAGCGGGATCTTGCGGCCTTGCGCCAGGAACAACGACACCTGGTCGAGCGCATCGACGAACAGGAGACCAAACTGGCGAAGCTCGAAGAGCAGCTGCCGGCCCGGGCAGAACAAACTCTCGCCTCCGCGCCGGAAGAGGCAACCAAAATGGTCACCGCCGCAGGGGAAATGGCGTCTTCCCCCGCGACGGCGACGCCCTCGCCCGCGGGCAACGAGGGGTCGGGCAACGCCGCCGAACTCTACCGTCAATCCTTTTCCCACTACGCCGCCGGACGTTTCGCCCGGGGTGTCGACGGCTTTCAGAGCTTCCTACGGCAATATCCCGAGCATGAATATGCCGGTCACGCCGAATATTGGCTCGGAGAATGCTTCTACAGCCAGCAACGCTACGAGGAGGCGGTCGCGGCCTTCAAACGCGCGGTCGAAAACCACCCAAAGGGGAGCAAGGCCCCCGACGCCCTGCTCAAAATGTCCGCCGCCCTGAAACAGCTGGGTCATACGCAACATGCCGACGCCGCGTTGCAGGCCCTGAGCAGTCGCTATCCGGAGAGCCGGGCGGCGCACAGCCTGAACCGGAACTGACTTCCGTCACACCTCAACCTGGGGGAATTTCATGCGCCTCGCCAAACCTACCCTGCTGCTCGCCCTACTGCTCTGGCCCCTGCTCGCCTTCGCCCAGGGGGAAATCCAGACCTACGTCATCAAGAAGGGGGATACCCTCTGGGGAATCTCCCAACGGTTCCTCAAGGATCCCTATTACTGGCCGAGCCTGTGGTCGAACAACCCGGACCTGACCAATCCCCACCTGATCTACCCCGGTCAGGAAATCACCATCTACGACGGCCGCGTGCAACTGGTGCCGGTCGCCGAAACCG
>CALJLX010000219.1 GCA_937982495.1 uncultured Desulfuromonas sp. | reverse complement strand
AGGGCATGGGCGCGAGGGGCTCCCACTCGCTCATGCGTTTGACGACCAGATCCAGGGCTTTTTCGATGCGATCCATGACGATATCCCGTGCGCTTGCGCTAGATTTCCCAACCCCTCGGCTCAGGTCTCGACCGCGCCGAGGACATAGCGACTGAGTTGGCGCTCCTTCATGGTGTAACTGACTCGCTGCCAGCGCAGCTTGCGCGGGGTTTCCGGCGCCGTCGCCGGCGCCGCGCCCCAACCGCCGTCCATCTCGGTCGGCCGCTCCCGCTCGACCTCGCTGGTCTCCAACTGGACCGGGGCGCCCCAGAGGAATTCGATCCCCATCAGGGTATTGGCCAGATATTCGCCGATCAGCGGTTTCCCCTCGAAGCGATGGTCGAGCTTCAGGGTTTCGCCGGGCTCCCCCGCCACCACCTCGATCCAGGGGGGATGGTAGAGGCTGTCGAGGACCATTTTCCGGTAGTCCTCGGCCTTGCGGCTTTTGACGTAGACTTCCCAGGTGCCGCGCTCGCGATTCAGGCGCCGGTCGGCGACGAAAAGCCGGTGGCGGTCGACGAAATCCTGGTCGACGAAACGGTTGATGAAGAGAAAATCGCTGAGGTTCTCACGAAGGGCGAAGATCGTCCGCTTGCCGGCGCCGAGCGCGGCATCGAAGGTTTGCCGCTCATGGCTGTCGCGCAACCGCTCGAAGTCGTAGCTCATCCGCCCCTTGTCGGCCATCTCCTCGAGATGCTGAAAGAGGCGCATTCCCAGGGCGTAGGGGTTCATCCCCACCCGAGGCATGGCCGTCACCCCGGCGTGGGCGCGGGCGAACTCGATTTCGTGGCCGCGGATGCGCTCGTCCTCCATGAACAGCTTTTCGTGCCAGTAACTGGCCCAGCCCTCGTTCATGATCTTGGTACGGATCTGCGGCTGGAAGTAGACGGAGGTCGAACGCACGACCTCCATCACCGACTTCATCCAGCGGTTTTCCTCCTTGTTGAGAAAGGGGGAGTGGTCCATCAGATATTGCAGCAGATCGCGCCGGCGGGGGGTGGGGGCATGGCGGCTCTTCTCGTAAAGTGCCTCGAACTCGGGATGGCGGATCGCCACCTCGGCGAAAAAGGCCGCCTCGCACTGGGCGCCGAAATCGCGCCGACACTGGTTGTAGCGGGCGATCTCCTTGACGTACTCGCTGATTTTGGCCTTCTTGTTGCGTTGCAGAAAGACGTCGAAATAGTAGTCGACCCGGGTCGAGCCGCTGCCGGCGGCGGGTCCGTCGGTCCGGGCGAGATCGTCGTAGTACCCCACCAAGTTGTCGATCCCCCGGGAAAATTCGATGACGTAGTCGACCCAACGCCCCTTTGAGGAACGCAGGCGGTTGATCAGACGCTTGTCGGCCAGCGCCCGACCGGTCAGATCGAAATTCCAGGTGTGGCGGAAGAAGCTGTTGTTCTGGAAGAAGTCGATATGGCCGAGGACGTGATAGAAGATCATCACGTTTAGCCAATCGGGGTTGTTGTCGTTGTAGAAGGAGATGGCCGGACGGGTGTTGATGACCGTTTCGTAGGGGTTGCCGGGATAGAGCTCGTAGCGCCCCTTCTCCTTGAGCACCTCCACATCCTGTACCCAGTAGTCATACAGCGTCGGAATCATCACCTTGGGCGAGAGTTCGAGCAGGTCGCGGTTGGTCACGATATATTCGAGGCTCTCGTTGTCGAAGCGCAACCCGGCCGCCCGCGCCCGCTCCTTGCAGCCTTCCATGATCCTCTTGGTGTGCTGGTCGATGAGTTGCATAGGCAGGCCAAAGGAAAAAGGTTAAAGGAAAAAGGAAGGCTTTTTCCTTTCAAGAAATAAGCGTTTTGATCCCTTCGATCAGGCGCGGTTCCTGGGCGTCCTCGCCCATGACGTCGAGCCGCAACAGGTCGGGATGGGCTTCGAGCAGGCCGGAATAGCGCAGGTAGCGCTGTACCTCCGTCGAACCGCTGGTGCTTTGGGTGCTGTAGTGCTCGGCGACGGTGATGCCGATGCGGCTGACGTAGCCGAGCATCTTCTTCAGCTCTTCGAGGGACTCGGCGCCGTTGGGATCCCAGTCGTCGCCGTCGGTGCCGTGAAAAACGTAGATGTTGTAATCCTTGGCCAGGCTTTCCTTGTCGACGATTTCGTTGACCATGCGGTAGGCCGAGGCCACGTTCGTCCCCCCCGCCACCTTGGAGTTGTAATAGCCGTAGAAATCCGGCACCTCGCGGGCGGCGACATCGTGCAGGATGAAGCGGGTTTCGACCTGCTTTTCGTACTGGTAGAGCAACCAGCTGTAGATGAGCACATGCTGGGTGACGACGATGTCGGTGGCCTTGCCGGCCATGGAACCGGAATAGTCGCGAAGGAAGAAGACCAGCGCCTGGGATTCGTAGTCCTTCTCCCGGGAGAGAACCCGGTAGATCTTGTCGTTGGGGGCGATGAGCAGGCCGGTGGTGTCGACGTTCCGCACGTCGGGGATATTGCCCAGGGCGAGGTTGGTCTTGAGCACGCTGCGCAGGGTCGCCTTTTTGTCGAGGATCTGGCCGAAGCCGCGATTGCGGTCGGTGAGATCGTAGACGTAACGGGAAAGGGCGCGCTTCTTCCCTTTGTCGCGCAAATTGGGAAGGGAGAACTGTTCGGAGAGAACGCGGCCGAGATCGTAGGCGCTCGACTCGATCTCGTGGGCGCCGCCCCCGCCCTGCCCGGCGCCGCCCTCCCCCTCGCCCGGCGCGGGCCGCACCGGCACCTCTCCGATGACCTCGCCTTCCTCCCCCTCGCCGGAACCGCCGTCCGGCGCCCCCTCTTCCGGCGGCTGAAAGGTCGGGTCGTGCATCAGCTTCTCTTCGACGGTGGTCGGCACCACCACGACCTTATCGTCCCCGCCCCGGCCCGGACGAATCATGCGCCCGACCTGGATCTTGCGGGGAAAGCCGTCCTCCTCCCGGCGCTTGTCCCGCTCCAGCAACTGGTCGAGGGAGCGGGCGCGCAGGGCATGGGAGGCCATGTCGGCGGCCGCGCCCGGCAGGGCGCAAACCACGGCCTCCGCCGACCATTCCCGCTGGCGCCGCCACTCCTCCGGCGCGACCGCGACGGGCGGCGCCAGGGGATTTTTCTTTCCGAAATCGCCGCTCATGCGCCCTACCCCTCATCCTCCTGGGTACAGAAATACTCGATCGTCTTCTGGGCGCAGGTGCGGCAGTAGCCGAGTTTGCCCAGCATGGTGTCGATCATGCGGTCGTAGAGCTTCTGGTTCTCCTCGTTGGTGCGGTTGGCCAGCGCCCCGATCAGGCTGCCGGCGCCGGCGATGTCCGACTTGAGGCGGACATCGGTGACCGCCTTGACCAGTTCGAGGTTATCCATGAAGTCGTAGTTGGGATCGACGGAAATCTTCTGCCCGTAGATCTTGCGCACCGAGGTGCGGAAGGCGTCGCGCTGCTCCTCGGTTTTCAGACCGAGGCGATCCTCGACGTTGTGCACGTAACGCTCGTCGATCTTCAGCGCCCGCAGCTCTCCGGTCTGGGGGTCCTTGTACTTCCACATCTTGTCCGGGCCGAGGCTTTCGGCGTCGATGCCGATGATGGTGTTGACGTAGTTCATCACATCCTTGCGGATGGCGTAGGGCTCGTCCATGTAGGCGTTGAACATCTCGGTCATCACCCTCTCACGGTAGAGGCCCCGGGCAACCTTGAGATCTTCCAGATACTTGGCCCGGTCGTGGGCGTCGGCGACATAATCGAGAATCACCCGCTCGATGGCCCCGAAGACGTCGTAGGCGACCATGCAGCGCCCCTCGTTGGTCTCGGAACTCTCCACCAGCAGCTGGATCGCCCGCCCGAGGTTGCGCTGCCCCAGGCCACGCTGGCCGAAACGCTTGGTGATGTCGGGATCCTGGTTGAGCTTGTCGATGACCTCGGCCAAGGCCTTGAGGCTCTTCTCGCCGGCCACCTCGCCGGCCGCCAGTTTCATCGTTTCCACCGGCGTCAGTTTCTCCGAATGGGGCAACCGCGAGAGGATCACGCCGATGGAGGCGGCATAGTTGAGATTGGGGTCCTGGTGCAGATCCTCGCGGGTCAGAGTGGTCTTGGTGTCGCTGCCGATGGCGTAGGCGGTCAGATGCTTCTGCATCCGGTAATTGGTGTTGTGGGAAACGTAGCAGATGCGGCAGCGGTCGACGATGGGCGCCTCTTCCTTCTCGGCGAGGAAGCGGTTGAACTCGGCGTTGTTGCTGGTGGCGATGATGAGGGAATCGATGGGCCAGCGGTAGCCGTCGATCTCGATCACCCGGTTCTGGATGACCCCCAGGTAGACCTGCACCAGGTCTTTCTTGTTCTTGTAAATCTCGTCGGAAAAGTGGATGCCGCCCCCCGCCACCCGCGCCAGTGCCCCGCGCCGCAGGTCGAAGCGATAAGGGTTGTTGGTGTCGCTGATATGGAGCAGGCGCTGGATCGACTCCTCGCCGAGCAGGTCGACGGCGCTGGAAGTGATCTTGTCCTTGGCGGCGTACTTGCCGGTGACGGTGCCGAGGCTTTCGGTCAGCGGTACCGGCACCACTTTGATGAAACCGAGCATGGCGTCGAGATCGCCGCCGGTAAAGGCGCGCAGATCGTTCCAGATATAGGCGCTACATGCCCCCAGGGGCCGATAGTTGAGATAGAGCTCGTCGAGGGCCTGCTCGGAAAAACCCTGACGAGCGAGGAACTCGCGGGTTTCGGCCGGGCTGTCGAAGAGGTTCATGGCCAGGATCAGGGGATCCTCGTAGGTCTGCGACTCGATCACGGCGATCCGCCCGTAGCTCCCCAACTTATCGAGGCCGACGAACTGAAAGGTATATTTGCGGTTTTCCGGCCGGGCGATGAACTCGCGGTACTTGCCGCAGAGGAATTCGACAAAGTAGGTCTTGCCGTTGCCCGGCTCGCCGACCAGGACAAAGGCCATTTCCTTGGAGGAACCGCCCTCGGCGGCATCCTTGACGAAGGAGACGAAACTGTTGATCTCGTCGTACATGCCGATGACGTGCTTGCGCCCCTCGCGAAAGATCTGGAAGTCGTAGGTGGTCTTGCCGTTGACCACGACCTTCTCGATGGGCTTTTCCAGAATCATCCGGGCCACGCCCTGAAAGGCGTTCTCGAAACGGCGCGATCCTTCTTTGACCGCTTGCAGGTGATGCGACAGCGTTCCCGGCTCCAGCTTGCTTTTTCGGTTGGTCATTTCGCCTGTCCCCCGTCGTTCGGTTGGCTATGCCCGAAGGCAAAAATTCATTAGCTTCTGCATGCGACTAAATTTGCCTTAATTATTATTACCGAACGAAAGCGGTTTGGAAAGAGACCACGAATATTTTTCCAAGGGTCTTCCCATAAACGCGAAAAGGAGCCGGCAAAGGCTCCTTTTCGCGTTGCATGATTTGCTTTTTCGGGCGAAGGATCAGGCCTGAACCACTTCCTTGACACCGGGCACCTTCTCTTTCAGGGTGCGCTCGATCCCCATTTTCAGGGTCATGGTCGACATCGGGCAGGACCCGCAGGCGCCTTTCAGACGCACTTTGACGATGCCGTCCTCGGTCACGTCGATCAGTTCCACATCGCCGCCGTCGGCCTGCAGGGCGGGACGCACCAGGTTCAAAGCCTCTTGCACTTTCTGTTTCATCGAAATTCTCCTCTGGTCTTAAATCACTGAGAAAAATCCCCTGATGGGGCGCTTGAAAACTATGTCGCAGCGACGAGGATGAAGGCAACGCCGAAGATGGGCGTTTTTCACCAGCTCGCCTCCTAGAACATCGGCGGTAGCGGCAGCTCTGCCAAACTCCGCGCGCAGAGCAGCTTCGGCTCGCCGACTTCCTTGCCCTGCACCAGGATCTTGAAGGTATCGCCCATGCCGCCGTCGGGCATGATCAGATTCTTCAGGGTCAGGCGCAGAACCCGCGCCTCTTTTTCATCGGCGGCGCGGGCCTCCATCTCGACCAGCACGTCGACAAAGCCGAGGCCGATGAGAAAGCGGCACTGCTCACCGAAAAAGAGCGGCGTCAGCCCCTGCCCGTTCCCCACCCGCTCCAGGGTGGTGAAATCGATATGGGCGGTGATGTCCTGATTGCCGACCCCCTGGTAAGGATTTTCGTTGGAGGTATGGCGATGGTAGCACATCAGGGTGCCGCCCTGGCGCCAGGGGGCGTAGCGATCCGCCGCCGGATAGCCGTAATCGATGGTGATGACGAAGCCGCGCTTGAGGACGGCGCCGACCCGAGCCATCCAGCGCGGCGCCTCGAGATTAACCTCGGTGCGCTGCCCCTCGATCAGGCTCACCCCCAGCCCGGCGAGATGGGCCTCGATCTCGGGCGTGGACGGCTCGCGCAAATCCTCGACGAAAGCCCCGTCCCGGTCGATGACGAAAACTTCTTGCAGACGGCCGTCCCGCTGTTCCACCAGATGCACGGGGAAGGCGTCGACCAACTCGTTGGTGAGAAAGCAGCCTTCCATCCCCGCCAGCTCATCCAACGCGCACCAACGCAGACGCGCGGCGTGCCTGGCGAGCAGGGCCTTCTGCCGCTGCTGATGGTCGGGGCTGATCTCGACCAGGGCGTACCGCAGGGCCTGATAAAACTCCAGATGCTCGGCGGCGGCCGCGTCGAGAATATCGAGGCACAGATGCCCCTCCCCCGCCCCCTGTTCGGCGATGGTGAAGGAACCTTTGCCGAGCAGGCGCCACATCTCCTCCAGTTGCCGGCAGATCAGCCGACCGAAGGCCGAATGGACGCTGGTCGAGGTAAAGAAATCCCCCCCCTTGCCGATGCGGTCGCGGGCGGCCATGTAATAGCCGTATTCGGGATGATAGAGACAGTGGCCCATGAATTCGGCGAAGGTGATCCCGCCGCCGGCGTCGATCCGCTCACGGATAAAGGCTTCCAGCTCCGGCCGACCGGCCACGGACATTGGTTCGTTCATTGCTAAACACCCTTGGTAAACGTAATTAAAGCCGGGATTTTACATGAGGGGGGAAGGGATGACAAGAACGGAGTTGTGAAGAAATTGCC
>CALJLX010000218.1 GCA_937982495.1 uncultured Desulfuromonas sp. | reverse complement strand
CAGTACAACGACCGCTGCGGCCATCTCGCCGGCGATCAGGCCCTGCGCCGCACCGCCGAAATCCTTCAGTTCAATCTGCGCCAGGGGGATCTTGCCTGTCGCTACGGCGGCGAGGAATTCGCCCTGCTGCTTCATCGCGCCGGACAGAACGAAGCCTTCGCCGTCGCCGAACGGATCCGCGCCGCCGTCGAAGAGGCCGCCTACCCGGGTCAGGAACTCATGGATCGCGGCAACCTCACGATCAGCGCCGGCATCGCCCTTTGTCCCGAAAACGGGGCTTCGGCCGTCGATCTGCTGGCCCTGGCCGACGAGGAGCTCTACCGGGCGAAGGAGCAGCGCAACAGCATCAGCCCCCCGCTCAACGGCCAACGCCGGGAAATCCGCCACAAACGGCTGTCGCTGGTGGAGTTCACCCTGGCGCCGGGGGAGCCTTTTCAGCCGGGCCTGAGTTTCGACATCAGCCGCACCGGGCTCTCCTTCGGTTGCAGCCTCGACCGGCTGACCGCCGGTGCCTTACTCGGCATCCGCTTCAAGCAGCCTTTCTGGCCCGCCACCTGCGATCTCGACGGCTGGGTCCGACATGTGGAGAAGCTGGAAGAAAACGGCCTGGTGCGCATCGGCCTGGAGTTTGTGGAGCTCCCCGAAAAACTGCGCCTGCTGCTACCGGAACGCCCCCGCATGGCGACCCTCCACCCCCGCAAAGAGGATTAAAAGCCCCCCCGGCGATTTGAATTCAGCCCCCATCCGTGGTAGCCTTTCCCCCGCAAGTTTTAACCCGACTCATCCCCCAAGGAGGCATGCCATGTCCGCTACCGTCTTTCTGGCCGATCTCCGCGCCGGGCATAAGGAAAATCTCTTCGGCAAGCTGCTGCGGCTGCTCGACGCCGCCGGCATCGACCGCGTCATCGGCCGCGACGAGCTCACCGCGATCAAAATTCATTTCGGGGAAAAGGGCGGCCATGCCTACATCCGCCCGGTCTTCATCCGCCGTATCGTCGACCGGGTCAAGCAACTCGGCGGCAAGCCCTTTCTCACCGACTCCTGCACCCTCTACCCCGGCGAACGCAAGGAAGCCGTCTCGGCCCTGACCTGCGGCATCGAAAACGGCTTCGCCTACGCCGTCGCCGGCGCCCCGCTGATCATGTGCGACGGCCTGCGCGGCCATTCGGCGCGGCGGGTGCCGGTGCAGGGCGAGATGTTCGCAAGCGTCGACATCGGCCTGGAAATCCTCGAAGCCGACGCCCTGATCACCGTCAGTCACTTCAAATGCCACGAACTGACCGGCTTCGGCGGCGCCCTCAAGAACCTCGGCATGGGCTGTTCGAGCCGCGCCGGCAAGATGGAACAGCACTCCACCGTCGCCCCCGAGATCGACACTAAACGCTGCACCGGCTGCGGCATCTGCCTGCGCGCCTGCGCCCACGGGGCGATTCGCGTCGTCGCCGGCAAGGCGCTTCTCGACAGCGAAAAATGCACCGGCTGCGGGCGCTGCATCGCCGTCTGCGAGGTCAAGGCGATCCAGATCCAGTGGAACGAGGAAGCGCCGCTGGTCATGAAGAAGATGGCCGAATACGCCAAGGGCGCCCTCCACGGCAAGGACGGCAAGACCCTCTTCGTCAACTTCGTCACCCAGGTCTCCCCGGCCTGCGACTGCTACGGCCATTCGGACGCGCCCATCGTCCCTGACCTTGGCATCCTTGTCTCCACCGACCCGGTGGCCCTCGACCGGGCCTGCGCCGACCTGGTCAACAACGCCCAGGGCCTGCCCGACAGCGCCCTGACCAGCGGCCACGCGCCGGGCGGCGACAAATTTCGCGGCGTCCACCCCGACATCGACTGGCGCGTCACCCTCGACCACGCCGAAAAGATCGGCCTCGGCACCCAGGATTATCAACTGGTGCGGCTGGAACCGAAGAATCAGAGCTGGTAGGGGAAAAGCATCATGGAGATCACCTTCCCCGGCGGCCTGGCCGTCGACGCCCGTCTCGATGATTTCGTCGTCCGCACCGACCAGCCCGCCACCGACGGCGGGGAGGGTTCGGCCCCCTCGCCCTTTTCGCTCTTTCTCGCCGCCCTCGGCACCTGCGCCGGTTTTTACGCCCTGCGCTTCTGCCGGGAGCGGGACATCGACACGAGCGGCATGCGCCTGAGCATGAATTGGGAGCAGGACGCGAGCGGCCATCGCCTCGACCGGGTGACGCTGAAGCTGACCCTGCCGCCGGGTTTTCCCGACAAATACCGCAAGGCCGTGGTCAAGGCCATGGACCAATGCGCGGTCAAGCGCACCCTGCTCGATCCCCCCGAGTTCGTCGTGGAGGCGGAATAACCTCCCCGCGCCCTTCCTTTTATCCGACCGTGACCAGCTCCACCACCCGCGCCCAGCCCTCCCCGGCCCGCCAGTGTACATCCAGATCGAACAGCCGCAGACCGTAAATCCGCTCGACTTCTTGACTTTTGCGATAGGCCGGGCGGGGGTCGTATTGCAGAATCTGCTCGATCAGTTCTTGCAATCCCGGCCGTTCCCCCGCCAGTTCGCGACAGCGGTCGAGGGCCTCGGGGGTGAAATCGACGCGCAGGCTCGGCTCGGGCGGGGTATCGGCGAAGCCGCCGTGGGCGTCGGGCAGGGCGTCGGCGTAGGGAAGATAGGGCTTGATGTCGAGGACCGGGGTGCCGTCGAGGAGGTCGGCCCCTTGCAGCTCCAGGCGCCACTGGCCCTGGTCTTCCACGATCCCCAGCAGCTTCACCGGCGACAGGCCGAGGGGATTCGGGCGATGGGTGCCGCGAGTGGCGAAGACCCCGAGACGGCGGTTGCCGCCGAGGCGCGGCGGGCGTACCGTCGTCTGGTTCGGCGTCTCGGGGCAGGCGTGAAAGACGAAGAGCAACCAGAGATGGGAGAACTCCTCCAGGCCGCGCAGGGCCTCGGCGCGATTGAACGGGGGGAGGAGTTCGAGGCGGGCGCGGGCGGCGGGAACCAGCCCCGGCTGGCGGGGAATGCCGAACTTCTCCTTGAAGCAGGAACGGATGATGCCCACGGGCCGGAAGGTGAATTCCAAAATCCCCCCTTGCTCCCCCCTTTGCCAAAGGGGGGAAAAGATCGGGGCCAGGCAATAGCGCCTGGCCCCTTTTTTGAGGCAGGGGCGAGGCGCTGCCTCGCCCGGTTTTCATGATGCCGGATTATTTCTCGCCGAGGATGCGCACCATGCGCCGCAGCGGCTCGGCGGCGCCCCACAGCAGCTGGTCGCCGCAGGTGAAGGCCGACAGGTACTGGGGGCCCATCTTCATCTTGCGTACCCGGCCGACGGGGGTCTTGAGGGTGCCGGAAACCGCCGCCGGGGTCAGCTTGGCGAGGCTGTCGGCCTTGGTATTGGGCACCAGCTCGGCCCACTCGTTGTCGTTGGCGATCATCCCTTCGAGATCGGCGATGGGCACGTCCCTGGTCAGCTTGATGGTCAGCGCCTGGCTGTGGCAACGCATGGCGCCGACGCGGACGCAGATGCCGTCGATGGGAATCGGCTTTTCGGTGCCGAGAATCTTGTTGGTCTCGACCAGGCCCTTCCACTCCTCGCGGCTCTGACCGTCCTCGACCTCGCGGTCGATCCAGGGGAGCAGGTTGCCGGCCAGGGGGAAACCGAATTCCTGGGTCGGCATCGAGCCGTCACGCAACGCGGCGGTGACCTTCTTGTCGATCTCCAGAATTGCCGAGGCGGGATCGGCCAACTCCTTGTCGACGGTGCCGTAGAGCACGCCCATCTGCGACAACAGCTCGCGCATGTTGGGGGCGCCGGCGCCGGAGGCGGCCTGATAGGTCATGGAGGTCATCCACTCGACCAGATTGTTGCGGAACAGCCCGCCCAACGCCATGAGCATCAGGCTGACGGTGCAGTTGCCGCCGATGAAATCCTTCTGGCCGTTCTTCAAGGCCTTGTCGATGACGTTGCGGTTGACCGGATCGAGAATGATGACCGCGTCCTTCTCCATGCGCAGGGTGCTGGCGGCGTCGATCCAGTAGCCTTTCCAGCCGGCCTTGCGCAGTTCGGGATGGACGGCCTTGGTGTAGTCGCCGCCCTGGCAGGTGAGGATCACGTCGAGTTTCTTCAGTTCATTGATGTCATCGGCGCTCTTCAGGGTCCCGGCGCCCATGGGCGCGGCCCCGCCCGCCTGGGAGGTGGAAAAGAAGACCGGCTCGATTCCGGCGAAATCGTTTTCCTCCTGCATGCGCTGCATGAGGACCGAACCGACCATGCCCCGCCAACCGACAATACCGACGTTCATTATGTGGACTCCTTTTACGCTAGGGGTTGTGGATGAAAGTCCCCGGAGTATAACCGAAACGCAGAAAAAATTTAAGGGGCGCGATAGCGTATACGGCAGAAAAATAAAAATATTTTCTATTTTTGCGAACGTCCCGGATTAAAAAACCGTAAAACCTTGGATGTCCACGGAAAACACGGAAGGCACGGAAAAAGACCAAAAGACGATCCAACCATCACAATTCGCCTGTTTGACCTTTCGGTTGTCGGTTCTGCTCTTGCTTTTGTCCGTGTTTTCCGTGCCTTCCGTGGACCCAAAAGCCTTTAAAACCGCTTGCACCCGGCTTGCCCCTGTGCTAACAGAGCGGGACTTTTTCCCGATGGAGTTTCCCGATGATCCACTTGACCAACATCACCCGCCAGCACGGCTCCCGCGTTCTCTTCAAAGACGCCAGTTTTCAGATCCTCCCCGGTAGCCGCAGCGGCCTGGTCGGCCCCAACGGCGCCGGAAAATCGACCATTTTCCGCCTCATCACCGGCGAGGAAGACCTCGACGGCGGCGATATCAGCTGTTCCAAAAAGACCGTGATCGGCTACTTCTCCCAGGAAGTCGGCGACATGGCCGGACGCAGCGCGCTGGCGGAAGTCATGGCCGCCTCCGCCCGCACCATGCACCTGGGCGAACAGATCCAGCAGATGGAAGCGGCCATGGCCGAGCCGATGGACGACGACGCCCTCGCCGCCCTGCTGGAGCGCTACGGCGAGGCCCAGGAGGAGTTCGAGCATCGCGGCGGTTACGATCTCGAAGCCCGCGCCCAGGCGGTGCTCACCGGCCTCGGCATCGGTCCCGACGACTATGAGCGGCCGGTGGAAAGCTTCAGCGGCGGCTGGAAGATGCGCATCGCCCTGGCCAAAATTTTGACGATCAACCCCGATGTGCTCCTCCTCGACGAGCCGACCAACCATTTGGATGTCGAATCGATCGTCTGGCTGGAAAACTGGCTGGCCGAGGAGTTCAAGGGGGCGGTGCTGATGACCAGCCACGACCGCGACTTCATGAACCGCCTGGTGACGCGAATCATCGAGGTCGGCGGCGGCACCATCACCACCTATGGCGGCAACTACGATTTCTATCTGCGCGAGCGGGAAATCCGCCGCGAGCAGCTGCTGGCCAGCCACCGCCGCCAACAGGAGATGCTGGCCAAGGAAGAAGAATTCATCGCCCGCTTCGCCGCCCGCGCCAGCCACGCCGCCCAGGTGCAGTCGCGAGTCAAGAAGCTGGAGAAGATCGAGCGTATCGAGATTCCCCCGGAGCAGAAAACCATCAAGTTTGAATTCGCCGAGCCTCCCCGCAGCGGCGATGACGTGGTGCGCATCGAGGGTTTAAGCAAAACCTGGCCCCTGCCGAATGGCGGAGAGAAATCGGTATTTGGCGGCGTCTCGGGGCTGATCCGGCGCGGCGAGAAGATCGCCGTGGTCGGGGTCAACGGCGCCGGCAAGTCGACCTTTCTCAAAGTCCTCGCCGGGCAGACCGAGCCGACCGCAGGCAGCGCGACCATCGGCGCCAACGTCTTTCCCGGCTACTTCAGCCAGCACTCCATGGACCTGCTCGACCCCAAGCGCACCGTCTTTGAAACGGTGCAGGACGCGCTGCCGCAGGTGAACATCGGCGTGTTGCGCAACCTCTGCGCCGCCTTCCTCTTTCAGGGGGACGACGTCGACAAGCGGGTCGACAAGCTCTCCGGCGGCGAGAAGAGCCGGCTGGTGCTGGCGACGTTGCTCGGACGGCCCCTCAACTTCCTGATCCTCGACGAGCCGACCAACCACCTCGACATCCAGTCCCGGGAAGTGCTTCTCGAAGCCCTGCAAGGCTTCAACGGCACCGTCGTCCTGGTCAGCCACGACCGCCACTTCCTGCGCAGCCTGGTCAACCGGGTTTTCGAAATCGACCACGGCGAAATGCGGGTTTACGAGGGGGATTACGAATACTACCTGGACAAGACCGG
>CALJLX010000217.1 GCA_937982495.1 uncultured Desulfuromonas sp. | reverse complement strand
GCGCGCCTTCGCGGCGGCTGGTCGCCGACTCGGCCCGTTTCGCGGCGGAGAGCCTGATCGGCGAAGAAGGGGTGACGGAGGTCAACCACCGGGTCCGGCGGGAGCGGGTGAAGGGCGCCGACTATGCCTACAGTCTCGATGCCGCCTACCGCAAGCATGATGTCCCCACCCGCTTTTACGGCCTGATCGGCTTTGTCCGGGACAGCTGGTTTTTCTTCTATTTCACCGAATCGGGCAAGGATCCGGAAGATTATCCCGAGGCTCGCTGCATGTTGCGCTCGGCCCGACTGATTCCCGGCGTCTCCCGTTGAATGGCGGTTCGGTGCTTGCCTGACGGGTTCGTTTCATGATAGCGTAACGCCTCTTTTGATCGTCAATCGCAAATTCCGACCCGAAGAGTCGATGTCCATGCGCATACGGATACCTCAACATCTGGCCATCATCATGGATGGCAACGGCCGCTGGGCCGAACGGCGGCATCTGCCCCGCATCGCCGGACATCATCGTGGCGTCGAGGCGGTGCGGGAGGTGGTTTCGGAGTGCCGGACCCTGGGTGTCCGTTACCTGACCCTTTATGCCTTCAGTTCGGAAAACTGGGGACGCCCTGAAGACGAAGTGAACGCCCTGATGGGTCTGCTGGTGCGTTATCTGGCCTCGGAGCTCAACGATCTCTGCGCCCGGTCCATCCGCTTCCGGGTCATCGGCGAGATCGACCGGCTCCCCGCCGAGGTGGCGCAGGTGCTGCGCGAGACGATGGCGCGGACCAAAGACAACACCAGCATGGTGCTGACGTTGGCGCTCTCCTACGGCTCGCGCAACGAACTGATTCGGGCGGTGCGTTCCCTGGCCCGGGAGGTCGCGGCGGGCCGGCTCGCGCCGGAGGCGATCGACGAAGAGCAATTGAATCTGGCCCTGGATACGGCGGGCATGCCCGATCCCGATCTGCTCATCCGCACCAGCGGCGAGATGCGCATCAGCAACTTCCTGCTTTGGCAACTGGCCTACACGGAACTCTACTTCACCGAGGAACTCTGGCCCGACTTCAGCCGCCAGAAGCTGCATGACGCCTTTGCCGTCTTCGCCCGTCGTCAGCGTCGGTTCGGGCTGACCTCGGCGCAGGTCGCCGGCCAGGATGCCTATTCCGAGGAGAACTGCCATTAAACAGCGTATTCTGACCGCGTTAATCTTCCTGCCGCTGCTGATTCTGTTTGTTTCCTACGCTCCGCCCTTTCTCTTCAATCTGCTGGTTGTCGCGGTGACCGGCCTGGGTCTGACGGAGTTCTATCGCATGGCCCTGCCCGGAGAACGGGCAAGGGAGCGGAATTCGGCGGTCGCCGTCGGTCTTCTTTTGACCTTGGCCTTTGCCTTCGATCCGGCGGCGGTGGTGCCGGGTCTGACCCTGGCCACCCTGGTTTTCGCCTCTTTTCTGCTTTTTCGCTTTGGCGATCTGGCCTCGGTCATTCATCGGCTCGCCCTCTTTCTGCTCGGCCTGCTTTATCTGCCGTTGCTCTTCGGCCATCTCGCCCTGTTGCACGCTCTGCCCGAAGGCAAGTACTGGGTTTTCCTGGTGCTCTTCATCATCATGACGTCCGATTCGGCGGCCTATTTCACCGGGGTGAGCCTGGGCAAGCGCAAGCTCTACCCGGCCATCAGTCCCAACAAGAGTGTCGAAGGCGCCCTGGGTGGACTGGCCGGCGGGGTTTTCGGAGCGCTGCTCTTCAAATTCTGGTTTTTCTCTTCCCTGGGGATTTTCGATGCGCTGCTGCTCGGGATCGTCCTCGGGCTTTGCGGCCAGGTCGGCGATCTCTTCGAGTCGATGCTCAAGCGCAGTTTCGGGGTCAAGGATTCCGGCGACCTGCTGCCGGGGCATGGCGGCATCCTCGACCGTCTCGACAGCCTGATCTTCGCCTTCGCGCCGGTTTACTACTATGCCCTCTGGTTCGGCCCGGGCGGCGGTGGCCCGGCATGAAGCGTCTGAGCATTCTCGGTTCCACCGGTTCCATCGGCGTCAGCACCCTCGAAATCGTCGCCGAGCATCCCGACCGCTTCCGCGTCGTCGCCATGACCGCCGGGCGCAACCTCGAACTGCTGCAAGAGCAGATCCGCCGTTTCCAGCCGCGCCTGGTGGCGGTGCTTCATCCCGCCGACGCCGAAACCCTGAAAGCGCTGCTTGGGCCTTCGGCACCGATGATCGTTTCGGGGATCGAAGGGTTGATCGCCTGCGCCTGTCATGAAGAGGCGGATATGGTGCTGTCGGCCATCGTTGGTGCCGCCGGACTGATCCCGACCATGGCCGCCATCGAAGCAGGCAAGGATGTCGCCCTGGCCAATAAGGAAACCCTGGTCACCGCCGGTTCCCTGGTGATGGCGGCGGTGGCGCGCAAAGGGGTGCGCCTCTTCCCCGTCGACAGCGAGCATTCGGCGATTTTTCAGTCGCTTATCGGTCACCGTCGTGGGGATGTGCGACGCCTGATCCTCACCGCCTCGGGTGGCCCCTTTCGCAACCGCTCCCTGGCGGACCTGCAACGGGTCACTCCGGCCGAAGCCCTGGCCCATCCCAACTGGAGCATGGGCCGCAAGATTTCCATCGACTCGGCGACCATGATGAACAAGGGGCTGGAGGTGATCGAGGCGCGCTGGCTCTTCGATCTGCCCGGCGAGCGGATTTCCGTGCATATCCATCCCCAGAGCGTGGTGCACTCCATGGTCGAGTATCAGGACGGCTCGGTCATCGCCCAGCTCGGCATTCCCGACATGAAGGCGCCTATCGCCTACGCGCTTTCCTACCCGGAGCGGCTCCCTCTCAATCTCCCCCCGCTCGACCTTTGCCGGCTCGGATCCCTTTCTTTCGAGCCGCCCGATGGTCAACGTTTCGCCTGCCTGGAGCTGGCCTATGGCGCGCTACGGGACGGGGGGAGCGCGCCCGCCGTGCTCAACGCCGCCAACGAGGTGGCCGTCGAGGCCTTTCTGGCCGGGGAGATTTCCTTTCTGGCCATTCCCGAGATCATTCGTGCGACCCTCGCCAACCATCGTGTCCTGCCCCTCAACCACATCGACGAGGTGTTGCGGGCCGACCGCTGGGCCCGGGACGAGGCGCGCAAGCTGATCCATCCATCCGTTTAAACGGAGGCTGCATTCATGATTACCATCGCCGCCGGCATCGTCATGCTCGGCATTCTCGTCTTCATCCACGAACTCGGTCATTTCGCCGTCGCCAAATTCTGCGGCGTCAAGGTGCTCAAATTTTCCCTGGGATTCGGTCCCAAGCTGCTTGCCAAGCAGTGGGGAGAAACCGAATACCTGATCTGCGCCATTCCCCTGGGCGGCTATGTGCAGATGCTCGGGGAAGGGAGCGGGGAGGGGGGCGAGGACGGCCCCCTGACCCCCGAGGAAGAGGCCCGCTCGTTCGCCCATAAACCGGTATCGCGGCGGACCGCCATCGTCGCCGCCGGGCCGCTGATGAATCTGCTGCTGCCTTTTCTGGTGTTGCCCGTGGCCTATATGGTCGGGGTCAATTTGCCCTCCTTCCTCGACGAGCCCCCCTGTGTCGGTTACGTGGTGGTCGACAGCCCCGGGTCGCGCGCCGGTTTTGTCGCCGGCGACTGTATCGAGGCGATCAACGGCGAAGGCGTCGCGAACTGGACGGAGACGGGGCCGCTGCTGATCGCCCATGCCGGTTCCGCCCTCGAATTTTCTCTGCGGCGGAATGGGGAGATGGCGACGGTGAGTATCGCTCCCGAGGAAGGCGGCCTCGAAGGGCTGCAATCCCTGGGCCTGCTCCCTCCCCAGGAGGCGGTGGTTGGCGGCTTGGCGCCGGGGATGCCGGCGCTGGCGGCGGGGATGGAGGTGGGGGACCGCATCCTCGCCATCGACGGTACGCCGATTCGGTCCTGGTACGACCTTCGCGGAGCGGTGCAGGGGGGTGGCGGGCAGGCGCAAACCTTCGATCTGCAACGAGGGGATGAGACCCTCAGTCTGTCGATCAAGCCGGTGCGGGACGAATCCAACGGCGCCGCCTATCTGGTCGGCATCAGCCCGTTCCAGGAGAGTGTCTTTAAACGCTTCGGCCCGCTGGAGTCGATTCGGGCGGGGGCAAAGCGAACCGTCGAACTGATCGAGTTGACCCTGGTTTTCATCCAGAAGATGTTCACCGGCCATGTCTCCACCAAAAGCATCGGCGGTCCCATTACCGTGGTCCAGATCGCCGGGCAGGCGGCCCAGACCGATCTTTCCAGCATCCTCACGGTACTCGCTTTTCTCAGTATCCAATTGGGGATTCTCAACCTGTTGCCGATTCCCATTCTTGACGGCGGTCATCTCTTCTTCAATTTCTACGAATTCGTCTTTCGCCGGCCGCTCTCCCTGCGGGCCCGCGAGGTCATGCAGCAGGTCGGCCTGGTGCTGCTGATTTCCCTGATGATCCTGGCGTTCTACAACGACATCATGCGCATTTTCCTCGGGGGACAATGATGGCCGAGCGTTTGCTGCTGGTCGACACCGCGACTCAAACGGGAAGCGTGGCCGTCAGCCAGGGGGAAAAACTGCTTGGGGAAATAGTATTGAACGGCCCCGCCAATCACACCGATCATCTGCTCGGAAATATCGACGAGCTGTTGCGGGGCGTGGGCCTTGCCATCGGGGATATGGACGCTTTCGGTGTGGTTCTGGGGCCCGGTTCCTTCACCGGCCTGAGGGTCGGGGTGGCGACGGTCAAGGGACTGGCGCTGGCGACCGGCAAACCGGTGGTCGGTGTCTCTTCTTTGGCTGCTTTGGCCTGGCGGCTGCCCTTTGCCGAGCTGCCGGTCTGCCCTCTGCTCGATGCGCGCAAGGGGGAGGTTTACGCGGCCCTTTACCAATGGTCCGGCGATGAATTTTCACCCCTTTTGGCCCCTTGCGTCCTGCCGCCGGAGCGGTGGCTGGAGCGACTTGCCGGCGATGTGCTCTTCGTTGGCGACGGCGTTCAAAGTTACCGGGGGCTTATCGAGGAGAGCCTGGGCGGTCGCGCCCGCTTCGCCCCTTGGCCGGCCCAGGCCTGCCGGGCTTCCAATGGCCTCGGTCCGGCTCTGGCGAGGCTGCGGCGCGGCGAGCATATTGCCCTGGAGCGTCTGGTTCCCACCTACATCCGTCCTTCCGAGGCGGAGTTGGCGGCTGCGGAGGAAACGGTGGGTAACCGCGGGCACTGACGAAGCGATTGGTATGGATAGATTGTTGACAATGAAAATTCCATTGGTTATTTTAAAATTGCGTTTTCGCCCTATATCAACCCTTGTTCGGGAGGTGTCCCATGGAGGAAAAAGGTCAGGCGCAGCAGGATCTGGTCCAGCGACTTTTCGACGGCAACCCGCGGTTCCGGCTTCTGTACGAGGAACACATGCTGCTCGAAAAGGAACTGGGAAAGCTGGACCAGAAAGCATATTTGACCCCAGATGAAGAGTTGGAGAGAAAAAAGGTTCAAAAACTGAAGTTGGCGGGTAAGGACGAGATGGAGCTTATTATCAGCCAGCACCGTCAATAGACACTTTTTCGCGCTCTCAATCCGGAAAAGGGTTCGGGTCTCTGGCTCGGACCCTTTCCTGTATCGAAGCGTGTTTATTTATCTCGAATCTTTTTTGCCGAGCCTGTATCGCTGTTTTTGGCTTCGGTACTTTGTTTATCCCATATATAGTGTTGGAAGGATTTTGATTTATGGCCGCCAAACGCAGTGACGCCATCACCCAGGGCTTCGAACGCACCCCGCACCGGGCTCTACTCAAGGGGACCGGACTTCCCGACAGCTCCATGAACCGCCCTTTCATTGGTATCGCTACCTCCTTCACCGACCTGATCCCCGGTCATACCGGCATGCGCGAACTGGAGCGGTTCATCGAAAAGGGCGTGCATACCGGCGGCGGGCATGCCTTCTTTTTCGGGATTCCCGGCGTCTGCGACGGCATCGCCATGGGCCACAAGGGGATGCATTATTCCTTGCCGACTCGCGAACTGATCGCCGACATGATCGAGTCGGTGGCCGAGGCCCATCGCCTCGACGGCTTGGTGCTGCTCACCAACTGCGATAAGATCACCCCGGGCATGCTCATGGCCGCCGCCCGCCTCGACATCCCTTGCATCGTCGTCACCGCCGGGCCGATGATGACCGGCACCGGCCGCCAGGGGCGACAGATCGGAAGCGCGTCGTGTAGGGAAAGAGTGTAGATCTCGGGGGTCGCCGGATCATTAAAAAAAGAAAAAGAAAAGAAAGAGTACAGATGAGGTGGGAGG
>CALJLX010000216.1 GCA_937982495.1 uncultured Desulfuromonas sp. | reverse complement strand
TCGCCGCCGGCGGCAGCGCCCCGCCGCAGACGCTGCTCAAGCCCCTGGGCATCGATCTGGCCGATCCTGAATTCTGGCAGAAAGGGTATGATTTCGTTGGGGAATTGCTGAAGGAATTGCGGGGATTGGTGGAAAGTCGGTGAGGAGTGAGGTGTAGGGGCGACCCATGGGTCGCCCTTACCTTGGCCGATTGGTCGGGGCGCGGCAGTTGGATGCCGCGCCCCGTTTTTTTACAACAACGCCTTTACCTTGGCCGCGATGTTCTCGGCGGTGAAGCCGAAATGTTGCATCAGCTGCTCCGCCGGGGCGCTGGCACCGAAGCCGGTCATGCCGATGATGGCGCCGGCAGTCCCCACATAGCGCTCCCAGCCGAAGGGGACGGCCGCCTCTACCGCCACCCGACGGGTGCAGGCGGGGGGCAGCACCTCATCCCGGTAATCCTGCTCCTGGGCATCGAAAAATTCCCAGCAGGGCAGGGAGACGACGCGGGTGCCGATCCCCTCTTGTTGCAACAGCTCCCGGGCGGCCAGGGCGGGATGGACCTCGGCGCCGCTGGCCAGGAGGATGGCTTGCAGCTCCCCTTCCTCGCGGGCGAGAACATAGCCCCCCAAATGCAGGCCGTCGGCACCGGCGAACCGCTCACGGTCGAGGGTCGGCAGGTTCTGGCGACTGAGGATCAGGGCGGTCGGCTCGTTGCGGTTGGCGATGGCCGCCTCCCAGGCACGCACCGTTTCGTTGGCGTCGCAGGGGCGGATGACGTTGAGACCGGGGATCGCCCGCAGGGTGGCGAGGTGCTCCACCGGCTGATGGGTCGGGCCATCCTCGCCGAGGCCGATGGAATCGTGGGTCAGCACGTAGACCGTGCCCAATCCCATCATCGCCGCCAGGCGGATCGGCGTGCGCATGTAGTCGGCGAAGACCAGGAAGGTGCCGCCAAAGGGGATCAGGCCGGGGGTGTGGGCGAGGCCGTTGAGGATGGCGCCCATGGCGTGCTCGCGGATGCCGAAGTGGATATTGCGGCCGCTCGTTCCCGGGGCGAAGAACTCCAGGCCTTTGAGCTCGGTGTTGTTCGAGGGGGCGAGGTCGGCCGAGCCGCCGAGGAGCAGCGGCAGAGCGCCGGCCAGGGCATTCAAGGTGTCGCCGCTGGCTTTGCGCGTCGCGGCCGAGGTGCCGGCGGCGAATTCGGGCAGGGCCGCCTGCCAGCCGTCGGGGAGTTCCCCGGCTTGCAGCTGGTTCCAGGCTTGCAGGGAGGGGTTATCCCCTTGCAGCTTCGCGGCCAGGCGGGCCTGCCAGGCGCTTTCCAACTGGGCGCCACGGGGAGCGATCTCGGCCATGTGCGTGCGCACCGTCGCGGAAACGACGAAGGACTGCTCCGGGTCGAAGCCGTAGAAGGCTTTGGCGGCGCGCAGCTCCTTGTCGCCCAGGGGGGCGCCGTGGGCCTCGGCGGTATCCTGCTTGGTCGGGGCACCGATGCCGATGTGGGTGCGGGCGACGATGAGCGACGGCCGGGGGTCCGCCTTGGCGCGCTCGATGGCGCCGTCGATCTCCGCGAGATTTTCCCCCTCGACCCGCTCGATGTGCCAGCCACTGGCGAGGAAGCGGGTGGCAACCTCTTCGCTGAAGGCCAGGGAGGTTTCCCCCTCGATGGTGATGCGGTTATCGAGGTAGATGTAGATCAGGTTGCCGAGACGCAGATGGCCGGCCAAAGAAGCCGCCTCGGCGGAAAGGCCCTCCATCAGGTCACCGTCCGAGCAGAGCACGTAAGTACGGTAGTCGAAGAGTTCACCATCCACCTGTTGCTGGAGAAAACGGCCGCCCATGGCCATGCCGACGCCGACCGCCACGCCCTGACCGAGGGGGCCGGTGGTCGTTTCCACGCCGGGGGTGTGGCCGAATTCGGGATGACCGGGGGTGCGGCTGCCCATCTGCCGGAAATTCTTCAGATCGTCCAGCGACAGGTCGTAGCCGCTCAGATGCAGAATGCCGTAGAGCAAAGTCGAGGCATGGCCGCAGGACAAGATGAAGCGGTCGCGCCCGGCCCAGTCCGGGTTGGCCGGATTGTGGCGCAGGTGGCGCTGGTAGAGCAGATAGGCGATGGGGGCGGCTTCCATGGGGGTGCCGGGATGGCCGGAACGGGCTTTTTCCACGGCGTCGGCGGCCAGCAGGCGTAGGCTGTCGATGGTCTGCTTGGCCAGGGTCGGATCGATGGCGGCTTGGGGCACGGTGAACTCCTGTCGAATAAAGAAGGGTGCGTAACGGGGAAAATTCGAGCGGCCGTTTTCAGATAGAACAACCGCGAGACAAGGCGAAGAAGCGACGGACGCGAGGCTGACAAGCCGGCACGGGTCGCAAAAGAGCAGCGGGATTATAACCGAAACGGCCGGCCGATACACCCCTGAATTGCGTAAAATTCGCGAATTTCCGCGCTTTAATCACGATTCGGGGAACTCGGTGAAGGTGCCGTGATGATCGACGACCGGAAGGCGCAAAGGGAGAGGGCCGATCAAGGGGGAGGCATCCCTTATGACCGGCCCTTGGGTGAAACAGGGAGATGGAGCTACAGGAGGTATCTTTCGGCTCGCCTGCCACAACAAGCCGTCGATGTTTATAAATTACAAAAAAAGTCTGATCGCCGCCACGGGGGAAGGCGTAAAAAATCAGGCCCGCATGTCCGGTTTCGCCCTGTGCAAAGGCACAGTAGACAAGCAGGTGCTCCAAAAAGACGACCGGCCAGGGGGAGGTACCCTGGCCGGTCTGGGTGGAACAAGAGGGAGAAATGAAGAGGGGGGTCTTCCATGTTTGACGAGCCGCCTGCCACAACAGCTCGTCGATGGTTCGATACTAACCGAAAGCGATACCGACCGCCACGGCGATTCCCGTAAAAAATCGCGGCCACGCTCACGGTCATTTACTGTGCATTCGCACAGCGGCAAGCCCAGCGCACGCGCCGCAAAAGACAGGGCCGGCCCCGAAGAACTTCGGGAGCCGGCCCTGAACAGGGGGGGAAAATGAAGAAGAAGGATCTTCTCCAGCCTGGCCCGTCTGCCACAACAGGTCAAGGTGTTTCAAAGTATAAAGGAGAAAATTTCCATTGCAACGCGCATTGCCGTGAAAATAACAGCGCAAATGCACAGTCGTTGATCTCCATTTGTGTTTTTTCAATCCTCGCATTCAGACGGAAAATCCGCAATGTTCCCGTAAAACCATGAGCTTATCATCCCGAGAACCCTGCCAAAGGGCTAAAAGGCGCTCCGCGAGTGTAACGCCCGACTCGACGATCCCGTGCAGCTCATCGAGAAAAATCGTCTCATCCCGGCCCAGGGCATCCCGGCACCCCTGGCGCGCCAGCCCCGCACGGGCCAAGGCGATGACGGCCAGCGCGCCTTCCCGCAATGTCTCCCCCCCCAATGGTGTACGCAAACCCAAACGGCGGCTTTGCCGGATCAACTCCTGACGTTCTTCCGGCGAGAAGCGCCCGAGCAAATCCCAAGCCCCTTCACGGCTCTCCCGGTCGTACAAAAGCCCCTTGAGCAGCGCCCCGACCGAGAGGGAAAGGCGCGGCGGCAGACTGTCGGCGCTTCGCACCTCGATCTGCGGCCGCAGCCGAACCTCGGTGAAGAGGGTCGACAGATGCAGGTCCCAATCCCCCAGCACCGCCCGGTATCCGGCGAAGCCTTCGTCGAGATAGCGGCGAAAGCTGCGCGGCTCGCCGGTCATATCGAGATAGTCCCCGTTCCGGTGGATGAAATACATGGGCACATCGAGGGCGTATTCGACATAATCCGCAAGATTCGCCCCTTCGGCGAAGAGCCTCTCGATCAACCCGGTCCGGTCGGGGTCGGTGCGCGACCAGATCTCCCCCCGGGTCGACAGATACCCCGTCGGACGGTCCTCCAGCAGCGGCGAATTGGCGAAGAGGGCATATAAAAAGGGCGTCAGGGCCATCCCCAGGCGCATTTTCTCCAGACAGTCCAATTCGTCGGAAAAATCGAGGTTGACCTGCACTCCGGCGGTCTGTTTCATCATCCGCTGCCCCATGTCGCCGGTTTTCAGCATGTACGGCCCCATGATCCCGTAGCGGGATTTAGGCAGCCAGCCGATCCGCTCCAGTGCCGTGAAGGGTTGCGCCCCCAGGCCGAAAAAGTCCAGGCCGAGCGCCTCGCCGGTCGCGACGATCTCCCGGATATAGGCCTCGTAGCCGCGCCGGCAGCAATGCAGATCGTCGCAGAGTTCGCCGGAAAGCTCCAGTTGTCCCCCCGGCTCCAGGGTGATGGAGGAGGACGGCCCTTGCAGGGCGACGAGACGCCCGTTTTCGCGCACGCCGCGCCAGTCCCCAAGCCCCTCCAGGCGGCGGAGCAGCTCCTCGATCCGATCGAAAGGGGCGGCCTCGCCGGTGGCGGCATCGAGCACCAGCTTTTCCATCTCGACGCCGATCCCCCATTCTTCCCGGGGGCGAGCACCACGCAACAGGTAGTCGCGGAGATCGTCTCGGGAATTGACGGCAGCTTGCAGGTGCGGCTTGAGTTGACTGGTCATGGATGCCCCCGGGGAAAAGGGTATGGGGATGGGCGGCGGGAAAACTTCCCCGGCGGCATGCCGCCGGGGAAGGATCGATCAGGATTGGAGGTAGGCGCCGATAGCGGCGGCGATGGTCTCGAAAATCTTGGTCAGCTCCTGTTCGTCCCGCTCCAGCAGGGTAATGCGGAAACCCTGCTCGGGGGTGCAGAAGGAAGAGAGCGGCACCACGCAGATGCCGGTGGAGGCCAGCAGATAGTAGACGAAGCGCTTGTCCAGGGAACAACCCGGCAGGTTCACCAGCCCGTCGACCAGTTGCTTGACCTCGGGGTTGTCGATGGGCAGGCTCTGCTGATGGGTCAGGCGCCCCTTCTCGAACGCCACTGCCATGTAGAAGGCACCGTTGGTGCGGTTGACCTTGATCCCCGGCACGTCCTTGAGCAACTGGTAGGCGATGTTCGAGGCACGCTCGTAGCGAACCTTCCGCTCTTCCAGATACTTGGGGTACTCGGGGTGGCTCAGCAGCGCCGGAATCGCCTTCTGCGGCAGGG
>CALJLX010000215.1 GCA_937982495.1 uncultured Desulfuromonas sp. | reverse complement strand
CGGACGGTGAGCTGGTACATCTCTTCCGGCGCCTCGGCCCAGGGGTTTTCCAGAATATCCCCTTCGAAGGAGATGTGCAGCAGGTTGCGGTCCGAGCTCCAGGGGAACTTCTTGCTGGTCGGGACGGGGATGCCGTGCTTCTTGGCGTAGTTCTCCAGATCGGTGCGGCTCTTCATGTCCCACTCGCGCCAAGGGGCGATGACCTTGATCGCCGGGTCGTAGTGGTAGTAGGCGATCTCGAACCGGACCTGGTCGTTGCCTTTGCCGGTGGCGCCGTGGGAGACGGCGTCGGCCCCTTCCTTGGCGGCGATCTCCATCTGCGCCTTGGCGATCAGCGGCCGGGCGATGGAGGTGCCGAGGAAGTAACGCCCTTCGTAGATGGCGTTGGCGCGGAACATGGGGAAGACGAAGTCGCGGGCGAACTCCTCTTTCAAGTCGACGATATGGCAACTGCTGGCGCCGGTCTTCTTGGCCTTTTCCGGGATGAAGTCGAGTTCTTCCCCCTGGCCGAGGTCGGCGGAGTAGGCGACTACTTCGCAGTCGTACTCTTCGGTGAGCCACTTGAGGATAATGGAGGTATCCAGACCCCCGGAGTAAGCGAGGACGACTTTTTTGACGTTGGTTTTCTTGGCCATGTTGGTCTCCTTGGGTGGTTGGGACTCCGGCTTCAGACAACTGAACCCGGACGGCGCGAAGATGTTAGAGTTTGATCACATAGGTGTCGGCGATACGGTCGTGCAGTCCCTGTTTCTGGCGGTCGAAGGCCACCATCAGATAGCCGATGCCGAGCAGGATGCCGGAGAGAAACTTGCCCGGCACCTCGCGGACAAAAGCGCGGCCGTAGCCGATTTCTTCCCCCGTGGTGCGGATGACCTTGATGCGCAAAGCCATCTTGCCCGGGGTCTGACCGCAGTATCCGGTGAAGAATATGGAGTAGGTGAGGCCGACGAGTACGCCGAAGACGGTGGTCACCAGCCCGACGAAGGCCTCGCCGTGCGGTTCCATGCCGGTGAGCATCGACCCGGCGGTCAAACCGAGGATCAGGCTGAAGACGAACTGGACCAGGCCCAACAACAGGGAATCGAGGAGCGAGGCAACGGCGCGCAACCAGAAGCCCGCCTTGGGCAAACTCTCGGCATCGGTTATCGCCGGCGCCGGAGGGACGGAGCCGACCGGTGCCATGGGCAGGTTCGCCACTTCCGTCGTCGGTCCGCTTTCGGCCGGTTCCGCGGCGAAGTCCGGGGACCCTTCCGCAAAGGTCTCGGGGCGAGGAAAGGGTTCCTTGCAGCGGGGACAAATTACCCGGGTCATGCCGACGGGAATCCGCGCCGGGTCGATCTCCTTGGAAAATCCGCAATGGGGGCAGGTGAGATTCATAGAGCCAGTGATCGGTGAAGAGTGATTGGCGATTGGGGCACAGAGATTATCCCATCAACGTGACGAGGATGGCTTTCTGCACATGCAGGCGGTTTTCCGCCTGGTCGAAGACCACCGAATGAGGGCCTTCGATGACCTCGTCGGTGATTTCCTCGTCGCGGTGGGCGGGCAGGCAGTGCAGGACGAGGCAGGCCGGGTCGGCGAGGGCGACGATGTCGCGATTGATCTGAAAACCCTTGAAGGCTTTTTCCCGCTCCTGCTGTTCGGCTTCCTGGCCCATGCTCGCCCAGACGTCGGTGTTGAGGACCATGGCGCCCCGCGCCGCTTCGGCCGGATCGTTGGTGTAGAGGATGTTCGCGCCCATTTTTTCGGCGCGGGCGACGACGGCGGCGTCCGGTTCGTAACCCTTGGGGGTGGCGACGCGCAGTTCGAAGCCGAAGACGGCGGCGGCGTTGATCCAGCTGTGGGCCATGTTGTTGCCGTCGCCGATCCAGCAGTAGACCTGGTCGCGGTAGCTGCCCTTGTGCTCGATGACGGTGAAGAGGTCGGCCATCACCTGGCAGGGGTGGTAGAGGTCGGTCAGGGCGTTGACGACGGGAACGTCGGCATGGCGGGCGAAATCCTCGACCAGTTGCTGGGAAAAGGTGCGGATCATAACGCCGTCGCAGTAGCGTGACATGCAGCGGGCGCTATCTTGTACCGGTTCGCCCCGCCCCATCTGGGTGTTGCCCGAGGAGAGGAAGAGGGCGTGGCCGCCGAGTTGAAACATCCCCACCTCGAAAGAGATACGGGTGCGGGTCGAACTCTTCTCGAAAATCATCGCCAGGGTCTTGCCCTTGAGCAGATGATGCTCTTCGCCCCGTTTCTGCCGATCCTTGAGGTCGCGGGTCAGGGCGAAGATTTTCTCCAGATCGTCGCGGCTCCAGTCGGTCAGCGCGAGAAAGTCTCTTTTCACTTCGGTTGCTCCTGAATAAATTTAATTTCACAGGGAGGTTCGCGGCATGCCGAGCCTCTTATGCCTTATCGGATAGAATGCCGTCGAGAATGGCGGTCATCTCGTCGATTTCCGCTTTGGTCACGACCAGGGGCGGCACGAAGCGCAGCACCGTGTCGTGGGTGACGTTGAGCAGCAGCCCCCGTTCGTGCCCCTTCTTGACGATGTCGCCGCCGGGAATGGTCAGGCCCATGCCGATCATCAGGCCGATGCCGCGGACTTCCTCGACGATCTGGTAACGGCTTTGCAGCTTTTTCAGTTCGCCGGTCAGATAGGCGCCCATCTTCACGGCATTCTCCAGGATTCCGTCGCCGAGCAGGGTCTTCATCGCTGCCAGGGCGGCGGTGGTCATCAGCGGATTGCCGCCGAAGGTCGAACCATGGGTGCCGGGGTTGAACGCTTCGGCGATCTCGGTGCGGGCGAGCATGGCGCCGATGGGCGCGCCGCCGGCCAGGGCCTTGGCCAGGGTCATGATGTCCGGGGCGATGCCGAAATGCTCGTGGGCGAAGAGCTTACCGGTGCGCCCCAGGCCGGTTTGCACCTCGTCGAAGATCAGCAGCAGCTCGCGGCGGTCGCAGAGTTCCCGCACCGCCTGCATGTAGGCGACACTCGGCACCTTGATGCCGCCTTCCCCCTGGATCGGCTCCAGCATCACCGCGCAGGTCTGCGGGGTGATGGCCGCTTCGAGCGCGGCGATGTCGTTGAAGGGGACATGATGAAAGCCGTGCAACAACGGATCGAAGAAACGCTGCACCTTCTCCTGGCCGGTGGCCGAAACCGTGGCCATGGTCCGGCCGTGGAAGGATTCGGCGGCGGTGATGATCTGGTAGCGCTCCGGGCCGTATTTTTCCCGGCTGTACTTGCGCGCCAGCTTGATCGCCGCTTCGTTCGCCTCGGCGCCGCTGTTGCAGAAGAAAGCCTGGTCGGCGAAACAGTGGGCGCAGAGCAGTTCGGCCAGCTCGATCTGCTGGGGAATCTGGTAGTAGTTGGAACAGTGGATGAGAGTCGCCGCCTGCTCCTGGATGGCCTTGACCACCTTGGGATGACAGTGGCCGAGATTGTTCACCGCCACCCCGGCAAGAAAGTCGAGATAGCGCTTGCCGTCCACATCCCACAACTCGCAGCCCTGCCCCCGAACCGGGACGATGGGATAGCGACCGTAGGTTTTCATGATGACCTTGTCACTCCGGGCGATCCATTGTTCAGTGTTCATGGTTATTACCTTATGGTTATTGAACGATCTCCGTCCCCACCCCTTTGTCGGTGAAGATTTCCAGCAACACGGCGTGTTCGACGCGGCCGTCGATGATGTGGGCTTTTTTGACCCCGCCGGCGAGCGCCTCGGCGCAGCATTCGACCTTGGGGATCATGCCGCCGACAATCGACTCGTCACTGATCAATCGACGCATCTCAGCGACGGAGATGCCGGTGAGCAGGTTGCCCTGTTTGTCCTTGACCCCCCGCACGTCGGTGAGCAGGATCAGCTTTTCGGCCTGGAGGGCGGCGGCGACCCGGCCGGCGACCACGTCGGCGTTGATGTTGTAGCTTTCTCCCTGGGCACCGACCCCTACCGGGGCGATGACCGGGATGAATTTGCCCTGCTCCAGGGTGTCGATCAGCGCCTGGTTGACCCGGATCACGTCGCCGACGTAGCCGATGTCGACCCGTTCGACACTGCCGTCCTCCTGCCGCACGTCCTGCAACATCTTTTCGGCCAGCAGCAGTTCGCCGTCCTTGCCGGAGAGGCCGACGGCGCGGCCGCCGTGCTGGTTGATGAGGCCGACCACCTCTTTGTTGACCTGACCGACCAGAACCATCTCGACCACGCCCATGGTGGCGGCGTCGGTGACGCGCATGCCGCGCACGAATTCGGAGACGATCCCGTACTTTTTCAGAGTGTCGTTGATCTGCGGGCCGCCGCCGTGAACGATGACCGGATTGAGACCGATGTACTTGAGCAGCACCACATCCCGGGCGAAGGATTCCTTGAGTTGGGCGTCGGCCATGGCGTGCCCGCCGTATTTGATGACGATGGTGGTGCCGGCGAAACGCTTCAGGTACGGCAGCGCCTCCATCAGCACATTGGCTTTATTGATCAGATCTTGCATGGATATTTCCTTGAATGGGGTGTAGGGGCGACCTGCGGGTCGCCCTGGGCGAGGCAGCGCCTCGCCCCTACGCCGTATTGCGATGCATTACAAAATATACCGCGACAGGTCCTCGTCCTTGACAATGTCGGCGAGGCGTTCGCGGATGTAGGCGGCGTCGATGACGACGCGCTTGTCGCGGCGTTCCGGGGCGTCGAAGGAGAGATCCTCCAGCAGCTTTTCCAGGATGGTGTGCAACCGCCTAGCGCCGATGTTTTCGGTGCGTTCGTTGACGGTCGCGGCGGTACGGGCGATTTCGTGGACACCGTCTTCGGTGAACTCCAGGTTGATCCCCTCGGTGTGCATGAGCGCGGCGTACTGGCGGATCAGGGCGTTTTTCGGTTCGGTGAGGATGCGCACGAACTCTTCTTCGCCGAGGCTTTCCAGTTCGACCCGGATGGGAAAGCGTCCCTGCAACTCGGGAATCAGATCCGAGGGCTTGGATACATGAAAGGCGCCGGCGGCGATGAACAACACATGGTCGGTCTTGACCGGGCCGTATTTGGTGTTGACCGTACTCCCCTCGACGATGGGCAGGATATCCCGCTGTACCCCCTCGCGGGAGACCTCGGGGCCGTGGCCGCCTTCGCGGCTGGCGATCTTGTCGATTTCGTCGATGAAGATGATGCCGCTCTGCTCGGTGCGCTCCTTGGCCAGGGCGTGGACCTTGTCCATATCGACCAGCTTTTCCGCTTCCTCGCCGATGAGGATCTCCCGCGCCTCGGCGACCTTGATGCGCCGCCGCTTGGTCTTTTTCGGGAAGAGATTGCCGAACATTTCCTTCATGTTGAAACCCATCCCCTCCGAGCCCGGCGGGGTAAGGACTTCCATCATCGGCATCTTGATTTCCTGGGTTTCGATCTCGACGAAACGCTCGTTGAGTTCCCCCATGCGCAGCAGCTTGCGCAGCTTGTCGCGGGTGCCACCCTCTCCCTCGGAGCCGGCGGCGCGGGCTTCGCCGGGCAGCAGCAGGTCGAGCAGGCGTTCCTCGGCATGGTCCTCGGCCTTCAAGCGTACCGCTTGCGCCTCTTCCTGCTTGACCATGATGATGGCCAACTCCACCAAGTCGCGGACCATGCTCTCGACGTCGCGGCCGACGTAGCCGACCTCGGTGAACTTGCTCGCCTCGACCTTGA
>CALJLX010000214.1 GCA_937982495.1 uncultured Desulfuromonas sp. | reverse complement strand
TTCCGGCCGAATGGCTGGTGCTCGAGAGCGATGCCCCCGATCTGGCCCCGGAACCGTATCGGGGACGACTCAACCGCCCCGCTTATTTGCCTCTGATTGCTGCGCGTTTGGCCGACCTGCGGGGCTGGTCGCCGGCGGAGACGGCGGCGATCACCACGACCAACGCCCGGCGGGTGCTGGGTTTGCAACCTTATTGACGAGCCAGGGGGGGCTTTTGACCGAAAATCGTTTCAGTCGTATGGAATTGCTGGTCGGTGGTGACGGCCTGCGCCGGCTGACGGATGCCTCGGTGGCGGTCTTCGGCGTCGGCGGCGTCGGCGGCTACGCCGTCGAGGCGCTGGCCCGCGCCGGTGTCGGCCGCTTGACCCTGGTCGATTTCGATGTCGTCGCGCCAAGCAACATCAATCGGCAAATCCATGCCCTGGATGGGACCGTCGGCCGGGCCAAGGTGCAGGTCATGGCCGAGCGTTGCCGGGCGATCAACCCAGCGATCCGGGTCGAGCCCTTGCAGGAGTTCTACGGGCAGGAAACCGCCGAGGTTCTGCTTGGGCGCGGGTTCGATCAGGTCCTCGACTGTATCGACCACATCACCAGCAAGCTGCATCTGATCCAGCGCTGCAAGGAACGGGGGCTGCCGATCATCTCCTCGATGGGGGCGGCCAACAAGCTCGATCCCACCAAGGTGGTCGTGGCCGATCTCTTTCAGACCCAGAAGTGTCGGCTGGCCCGGATTCTGCGTAAGGAACTGCGCAAGCGCGGGATTGAGTCGGGGGTGCCGGTGGTCTATTCCACCGAGGAATTCCGCCCCCTCTCCGAGTCCGGGGCTGAGGAGCGGGCGCGGCGGGTGACCCTCGGCAGTTCTTCCTATATTCCCCCGATCTTCGGCCTGACCATGGCCGGTGAGGTGATTCGCGCCCTGGCGGCGAATGAAATCTGATGGGAAATTTTTCTGGAGGTAGATGGCCGTGGCCCCTTCCCTTTCCCAAACCGACCCCGTACCGGCGTCGATGAATGACGCCCGGCGGCAGGAGGCCTATTTCGCCGACGGAGCGCTGGCGCGACGGTTACTCGACGCCCTGCCGGGGGTGCTGCTGGTGCTCAACGGCCAGCGGCGGATCGTTCATGCCAATCAGGCTCTTCTCGATCTCTGCGGCTTACGCGATCTGGCGAACTGCATCGGGCGGCGGATCGGCGACCTCCTTGACTGCGAACACGCCGGTCAGGTTCCGGGCGGCTGCGGCTGCGCTGAGCCCTGCGAAACCTGCGGCGCGGTTCTTGCCGCTCTTTCCGGTCTGGCCGGGGTCTGCACGTCCCGCGAGTGCCGGTTGACGCGCCTGCGCGACGAGCGCCCGGAGGCCCTCGACCTGCGCGCCGAGGCGACCCCGTTGCGGCACGAGGGGGAGAGCTTCGTGATCATGGCTCTGACCGACATCAGTCACGAAAAGCGTCGCCAGATACTGGAAAACATCTTTTTTCACGACGTTCTCAATCTGATGGGGAGCGTGCGGGGCTTCACCGAGCTGTTGCAGAGCTACGATATGGAGCGACGACCGGAAATCTACCGCCTGCTGCACGAGGCCGCCGAGCAGGTCATCGACGAAATCGAGGGACAGCGCCTGCTGGTTGCCGCCGAGCGCGGGGCTTTACGCCTTGCGGCGGAACCCTTCGAAGGCCGAGAACTGCTGCGGAGCCTGGCGGAGCTCTACCGGGCGCACCCCGTCTGCGTTGATCGCTGCATCGAAGTTCTTCCCGCTGGGGAACGGGTGCCGCTGGTCAGCGATCGGACCCTGGCTGGGCGCATTCTCGGCAATATGATCAAAAATGCCCTGGAGTCCTGCGCCGAGGGGGAAAAGGTGACCCTCGGCTGCCGCGTCGAGCCGCCTTGGGCGGAGTTTTCCGTGCATAATCCCGGGGGCATTCCTCCACGGATTCAGCGGCAGATCTTCAAACGCAATTTTTCGACCAAGGGGGATGACCGCGGTCTCGGCACCTACGGCATGCGTCTGCTCAGCGGTTACCTGCGGGGGGAAGTCCATTTCGCCAGCGACGCCGAGACGGGGACCCGCTTTTTCCTGCGCCTGCCGGTGGCTTGGCCGGAATTTCGGGAAGAGGAGGTCGGACATGGCGACGAAAAATGATAAAGGCCCGCGCCGCCTCGGCGCCCTGCTCCTTGCGCTGCTTGTGGCTCCCCTCATGGTCTGGGGCGAAGAGTCGGCCACGGGGCGCGTGGCGGGCCGTCTGGAGCCTCCCGCCGGCCTGGAGTGCCGGGGGGTGGTCTCCCTCTGGTCGGGGGACGGAGGGCGGATTCCCGATCCCCGGCGGTATCTGATCATCCCCTTCAGTGCGGCGCCGCTGTCGTCCGCCTGCGCGTTCGAGTTGGCGGCGCCCCCCGGCGACTACTATCTGGGGGCACTGGTGCGCGCCACTCCCGGTCCGGAGATCGGCCCGCCCCGGGAGGGTGATCTGGTGTTCATGACCCCCGATTCCGAGGGCAAGAGCCTCCGGGTTGAGATCGTCGCCGGCGAACGCCTCGACGTAGGGCTTCAGAACCGTTTCTGGACTTATGCCGGGATGGACGACTTGCGTCCCCCGGGGGTGACGGGGAGGGTGCGCGATGGCGAGGGACAACCGGTGTCCGGCGTGCTGGTCTTCGCCTTCGCCGACCCGGAACTGACTCGACAGCCTCTGGCGGTTTCGGCCCGCACCGGCGCCGACGGGCGGTATGTCCTGCGCCTCGACCATTCCGGCGGCATCTATCTGCGGGTCAAGGACGACTATCGCGGGGGGGCGCCCGAAGATGGAGGGCATGTGGGGGTTTACGGGGGCGCCGAGCCGATTCGGGTCGAGGTGGGGGCGGATGCGCTGGTCGAGGGTCTCGACATCGAGGTTCTCCGGATTCCCGCCGGCCGGACGCGGCTGCGCTCGCCGGCGACGACAAGCGGCGAATCCATGAATAGCCAGGATCGATAGGACCTGGCCGCTATCTCGGACAGATACAAATATGAGAATATTTCTATAGTTAGCTTTTTGTCGGCGCAAGATTGTTCTTGACAAGAAACTTTAAAATTCATTACACGTTAGGTTAGTTCATTTTGACCCGGCTGCCCACGGGTCCGTGAACGAAAGACCCATCGCGACCTGCCACGTAACTGAAAACGCGATATACACACCAAAATGAAGACAGGGGGAAAATTATGGCGGAAGGGACGATGTCGGCCCAAGGGGTTCGTCTAGCCGGGGTGCGGCTTTTTTTGTGCTTTCTGGTTCTGATCGGCGCGCCGGAGCTGGTTTGCGCTTGGGGAGGCGGAAGTTGGGGAGGCGGAAGCGGTACTTCCACCACCTCCACCACGTCGACGACTTCGTCGTCGACGGCCACGACCGGCACCCTGGCGACCAGCGACTGCGCGAGCTGCCATGGCGCCAATGTCGCCGAAAACCACCATTCCACAAGCTACTTCGACCAGGGGGAGTGTTCCTACTGTCACCAGGGGATCACCACCACCG
>CALJLX010000213.1 GCA_937982495.1 uncultured Desulfuromonas sp. | reverse complement strand
ATGTGTTCTGGTCGGGTGCTGTGTTTGCCGGAAAGAAATGACCGGGAATGAGACGTCTTGATTGCCACTAAAAAGGAATCGGAGAGGGCATGAAATTGTCGGAATGAGTTGACCAGAGGCGGGCGGGTGTCAGATTATCTGAACCTTGTCATAAGGCTCTTGATTCGGTCGTCAAAAGAAAGCGGGCGGAGAGTTTTCACAGAACTCTCCGCCCTTTTTACTTTCGGGGTAGCAGCCCCTTTAACCGGAGAGGTCATGATATGGTCCATTGCGGTTGATCTCAAGCAAATTCAGCAACACGGTAAAGGTTATGACTGGCCCCGTCCGGAGGTCTGCCCGCGCTGCGGGCACTGGCAGGTCTGGGGCCACGGTTTTGCTCTGCGCTATTTCGACGGTTTTTCTGCTGCACTGCCGATGAAGTGCTACCGCTGCCCGCAGTGCGGCTGTGTCATCACGGCGCGCCCCGCCGATTATTTTCCCCGCATTCGCAGTTGCATGGCCATCATTGTCACCTGTCTGACCCAGCGATTGACCCAGGCCCTCTGGCCTGTTCTTCCGCTACCCCGTTCCCGGTTACGCCACTGGCTGGCGAATCTGTCCGGACGGGTTCGGATCCATCTGACCGAAACCTGGTCCGGTGGGCTGCTGGCAGGCTATGACACACTGCTTGAGCGCGGCCTGATCCCCGTCGCCAGGGTCAGTTAAATTGACCGAGCCGGTTGTTTTTTATCCCCCCAGTGAAGTCTGCTCGCGACTGGTTTTTCCTGCTGCTGTAGAGGTTGGCAAACCCCAACCACGAGGAGAAATCATGACTGAAGAGCAGAAAAAAGAGGTGGCCGTCTTTCGTTACGGCCTGATTGCCGAGTTTGTCGGCGCCACCCGCCTGGATCGCGGCGAGCGGGAGGCGCTGCTGAAGGAGAAGTGCGCCCGCAAGTGGCAGATTCCCCACAGCGGTCGCACCCGGGTCAGCCGCAGCACCCTGATCCGCTGGATCACCCGTTATCTGGGGCAGGGACGGCGGCTTGAGGCTCTCTATCCCCAGGACCGCAATGACCAGGGGCAGACCCGCGCCATCGACGAGGAGACCGGGCTGGCGCTGATCGCCCTGCGCCGGGAACTGCGCAAAATGCCGGTTCCGGAGTTGACCCGGGTGCTCCATCAGCGCCAGTTGGTCAGTGGCGGAGGGACCATCAGCTTAAGTTCGGTGTACCGCTTTTTGCGTCAACACAAGCTGATGGCCGGCAACGAGACGCCGCCGACGGACCGGCGCAAGTTCGAGGCCGAACTGCCCAACGATCTGTGGCAATCCGACATTCTCCACGGACCGGTGCTCGACTGTGACGGCAAACGCCGCAAGTGCTACCTGATCGCTTTTATCGACGACCACTCCCGGTTGGTTCCCCATGCCCAGTTCTATTCTTCGGAAGCCCTTGTTCCGTTTATGGATGCCTTCTTTCAGGCGTTAAGCCGACGCGGCTGTCCAAGAAAACTTTACGTTGATAACGGGTCGGCTTATCGCTCCCGGCAACTCGAATACACCACGGCGGCCCTGGGCATCGCCCTGATTCACGCCAAGCCGTACCAGCCCCAGGGCAAGGGCAAGATCGAACGCTTCCTGCGCACGGTCCGTACCCAGTTCCTGCCCGGGTTCAAAGGTCATAGCCTGCAGGCGATCAATCACGCCTTCGCCGACTGGCTGGAGGGGCAGTATCATCAGCGCCTCCATGGTTCCACCGGACAGACCCCCCACAAGCGCTTTGCCGCTGGGCTGCACTGCCTGCGCCCGGCGCCTGAGAATCTCAGTGATTATTTCCGCAAAACCATCTACCGCCGGGTCAACAAGGACCGCTCCATTGTCATTGATAAACGCCTCTTCGAGGGACCGGTCGCCCTGATCAGTCAGCGGGTGGAACTGCTTTATCATGAGCGCACGCCAGAGCAGGTCGAGATTCGTCACCAGGGGCAGTCCTATGGGCTGCTCAAGCCCATCGATCTGCATGTCAACGCCCGGGTGAAACGCGACAAGAACGGCCAGATCGAGCTGTCTGGCGCAAGTACGCCGCACAGCGGCCAGCTGTGGGAGGGCTGATCATGGAGATCTGTCGTCATACGTTCGGAATGAGTAAAAATCCCTTTGGCGCCGACCTGCCGCGCAAGGACATCCTGGTCACCCCCATCATCACCGGAACCAAAGAGCGTATCGATTACGCCGTGCAGATGGGTGGCGTCGCCCTGATCACCGGCGATATCGGCAGTGGCAAGTCGACCACCCTGCGTTACCTGATCGGCGGCCTGCACCCCTCGGAATACCAGGTCATAACCGTGACCGCCTGCTCCGGATCGATTCTCGAACTCTACCGCCAGATTCTCGGCGAACTGGGCATTGACAATGCCGGCGGCTCACGGGCCATGATGGCCCGCCGCATCAAACAGCAGATTCTCGACCTGGTCACCGGCAAAAGGATGAAGACCCTGCTGGTCATCGATGAAGCGTCCCTGCTGCGCCTGGATGTCTTTGCCGAATTGCACACCCTGACTCAGTTCGACCAGGATTCCAAGCCTTACCTGCCGGTCATTCTCGCCGGCCAGGCCAACCTGGTCGACAACCTCAGCTACCGGGCCAGCAAACCCCTGGCTTCGAGAGTGGTCGCTCGCTGCCACATGACCGGCATCGACCGTTCAGCGATGGAGGATTATCTGCGGCACCATCTGCACATTGCCGGCTGTGACCGTATGCTGTTCGAGGAGGCTGCCGTGACCGCCATTCATCAGGGTTCCGGAGGTCTTTATCGCAAAGCCAACTTCCTGGCCCGGGGCGCTCTCATCGCCGCCGCCAGACAGGAACAAACGCTGGTGACCGCCGCGCATGTTCAGGCGGCCAGTACCGAAGTCTTTTGAGGGAGAGATTGAGATGAATATCTACGAGGATCAAACGGTTGAAGCGACTTTCGATGAATTGGCGGACCTGATGGAACAGTTGGTGATGAACCTGGTGGTGACCAGCCTCCGGAAAATCGTCAACACACAGCTGGCCTATCAGGACCTGGCCGATTCGAGGCCGCGCCCGAACAAATCAGAACCGTTTTAACCACGACCGGGACCGGCAATTGCCGGTCCCGGCATGAAAAAAGTCCATTGGCGTGACAATCCTCCTGATGGGGCCAGATAATCAGACAATCGAAGTCCATTTACTGCGGCAAATAACACTTGACCTGATTTACGAAGGGATTACGACCTCGACCACCGAGATCGCCGAATTGGATGTTTCCGCGCCCGTGAAGGACTTGACCTGATTTACGAAGGGATTACGACACTCAGTCCCAGCGCCTCGATACCGCCCCGGCCCACGCCCGGAAGG
>CALJLX010000212.1 GCA_937982495.1 uncultured Desulfuromonas sp. | reverse complement strand
CTCAAAAATAACAAACCCCACTTTTGAATAAGTGGGGTTTGTCAGTGATCTGAGCCGACTTTCGTCGGCTTTTCATCTTTATTCACCTGAGAGCAACAACAAACTATTCTTCATCGGCCTGGGTACTGCCCAAATCTCCCCCCATACGTAAAACATTTCCGATCCCGCTCAAGGCAAAAACCAGAACATACTGCCGCTCATCAATCCTGTCGCGCAGGGTCAAAAAAAGGCTCCAGCACTGGGACCGGTACTCCAGATCGAAAACCTTCTCCAGGCTGACGCGGTCCTGGATATCGTAACGATGCTGATAGCCCAGGTAAAATGGTGCCAGAAGGGCCAGGGTAGCCGTCCCCGAGACATATTCGGACCCCTCTCCGGCATACTCCGTCTCTTCACGGGCATAACGATAATCCGCCGAAAGGCTGTTGCCTCCCTGATCCCGCAAACCGGTCCGCGCATTAAATCCATCCAGGCTGCGATTGTGAAAATCATAACGGGCATCCAGATCGACAAAGGTATTGCGGGTTGGCGACCAGAGCAATTCGCCCCGAACATCCCCCAGGGGATCGACTTCATCCACATCCTGGCGATCATGCCGGGACTGCCGGACGTCGTAGCTTTGGGAAAGACGGACATTGAGAAACTCCAGATACTCCACCACGCCGGGCTGGGGTTCCAGGCGGGCGGTGAAGCGATTGGTCAGGGCATAGGTCACGCGATTCGCAACCCCGATCCGGTCCAGGGAATCAAAATAAGGCAAATGATCCTGGGATTCATTAGGAAGATAGGAATAGACCACTTCCGGGTCAATGCTGTGTCGAATTTTCCTGTAATTGCCCAGTCCGCCATGAAACACGCGGGAGAAACTGGTTCCCATCCGCAACGAGAAGTCGTAGATGCCGTCCTCCTCCGAACCGGGCCCGGAAGAGGATGTCTCATAGAGCCGCTCGCGGTAGCCCAACTCAGGAACAACTTCAAGCCAGGGGAGCGGCGAGAAGAAAGACGAAAGATACGGTCGGACATTCAGCCGCTGCCCCTTTATCTTGCTGGTCCCCCAATCGCCCGTCACCACTTCTTCTTCCCGCCAGAAGTAGGTATAGGTCGATCCCAGGCCAAAAAAGAAGGGGCTTTCACCAAGACGCCGGCGTAGGGCATCGAAACGAATTTCCGGCAAACGCTGCAGAGTCGTATCGTCGTCGAACTCCAATTCCTGGGTATAGTCGAGTTCGGCGGCAATGATATTGTTCTGCCAGTCGCGACTAACATAAACCACCGATTCGGACTGGTCCTTGGTGTATTCCTCCGCCACGGTTCCGAATTCGTCGAAATAATCCCGATTGCTGACATATTCCACATCGGCGCTCAACGTCCAGTCACCGGCCAAGGTGCCGAGATGGTTCCACTCCAGGGCGTAACGGTCATCCTCATCGAGGGTGTCCGCCAGCTCCGGTTCATCCTTGAGTTTGTCCCGCAGATACTCATCGCGGATGTTGTTGACGTAGTAGCCGCGCAGGGTGCCTTCGTTGTCGGCGCCGAAGATATAGCGATATTCCACGCCCTGCCCGATACCGAAATCGGAAAGATAATCGACGTAGATTGTCGCGTCCTGGTTTCGGGCGATCACCTGGTAATACGCAAGGGACAGTTCGGCGCCGCGCTTATCCGAGTAGCCGAAGCGGGGCATGAGCATGCCCGACTCCCGTTCGGTTTTGGCGGGGAAGACGATGTAGGGGAGATAGAAGACCGGTAGGTCATGAAGGTAAAAAAGGACGTTGCTGGCCCGGGCATATTTGCCCAGGGTCACATCGATATGCCGAGCGCCGAATTTCCAGGACGGAACGTCACCGTCACAGGTGGTGAAGAAACCCCGTTCCAACTGGTAATCCTGCTCGCCGATCCGTTTCAGTTCTTCGCCGGCCAGATGAAAGTTATGCTCTTTTATAAAGACCTTACCGCCGCGAATCTGGCCCAATCCCGTTTCCATATTGTAATCGGCCTGTTCCGCCCGCAAATTCCCTGAAGGATCGGTCAGGTAGACATTTCCCGTCGCGTTGGCATCCCCAGTCAGGTCGTTGAACAGCACCTGGTCCGCAGTCAGGGTCACCCCCTCCTTGATCAGACGCACATCCCCGCGCGCCTTGTACTGGGAAGTCTCCCGATCATAGCTCAAGAGGTCGGCTTCCAAGTTAACGGGGGCCGGACCGCTCAGGTCCTGCAACCCCGGTCCGGTGGAGGAAGCGGCGGCGGGTTGCCGAGCGGTCTCGGCCGGAGCGGGGATTTTCGGCATCTCAGCCTCAGCCTCAGCCTCAGCCTCAGCCTCAGCCTCAGCCTCAGCCTCAGCC
>CALJLX010000211.1 GCA_937982495.1 uncultured Desulfuromonas sp. | reverse complement strand
ATCGCCGCCATCGGCATCACCAACCAGCGGGAAACGACCCTGCTCTGGGAGCGGGACAGCGGCCGACCGGCGCATAACGCCATCGTCTGGCAATGCCGGCGCAGCGCCGAAATCTGCCGGGAACTGAAGGAACGCGGGCTTGAGCCGCTCTTTCGCGAAAAGACCGGGCTGGTTCTCGACCCCTACTTTTCCGGCACCAAGCTCGCCTGGATGCTGCGCCGTTTTCCCGAACCGCGCCGCCAGGCCGAAAGCGGCAAACTCGCCTTCGGCACCGTCGACACCTTTCTCGCCTGGCGCCTGACCGGCGGCGCCTGTCATCTCACCGACGTCTCCAACGCCTCGCGCACGTTGCTGATGAATCTCCACACCCTGGCCTGGGACGAGGAACTGCTCGAAATTCTCGACATCCCCCGGCAACTGCTTCCGGAAATCCGCCCTTCCGCCGCTCTCCACGGTCATACCCGGGGGCTCGACATCCTCCCCGACGGCATCCCCATCGCCGGCATCGCCGGGGACCAGCAGGCGGCCTTGTTCGGCCAGCGCTGCTTCGAGGCGGGGGAGGCCAAATGCACCTACGGCACCGGCGCTTTTCTGCTGGAGAACACCGGCAACCGGCTGGTTGCCAGCCGCAACGGCCTGATTACAACCGTCGCCTGGCAGATCGGGGACGAGGTCCGTTATGCCCTGGAAGGGAGCGCCTTCATCGCCGGCGCGGCGGTGCAATGGCTGCGCGACGGCCTGGGCCTGATCCAAAGCGCGGCGGAAATCGAAACGCTGGCCGCCTCGGTGCCGGACAGCGGCGGGCTGGTCTTCGTCCCCGCCCTCACCGGGCTCGGCGCGCCGCACTGGAAGAGCGGGGCGCGCGGCGTCATCCACGGCATCACCCGGGGGACGACCTCCGCCCATCTGGCCCGCGCCACCCTCGAAGGCATCGCTTTGCAGATCCACGACCTGGTCCGGGCCATGAGCGAGGATCTCGGCCATCCCCCGCGCTGTCTCAAGGTCGACGGCGGCGCCGCCGGCAACGATCTGCTCATGCAGTTGCAGGCCGACCTGCTCGAAACGCCGGTCATCCGCCCGGCCCTGCTCGACACCACCGCCCTCGGCGCGGCTCTCCTCGCCGGACTGGCGACGGGTTTCTGGCCCGGCCCCGAAGCCCTGAAACAAAACCGGCAGGAAGAAAGACACTTCCTGCCGACCATGCCGGAATCGCTGCGCGCCGAACTGCTGGCGCGCTGGAACCGCGTTATTCAGGGGCTGTAGGGGCAGCCACGGGGGACTGCCTCTACAGGTCGTTGAGCAGGCGGTAAATTTTCTGCTCCAGTTCCCAGACGGCGGCGGCGCGGTCGGCGGCGCCCTGTTCTTCCAGCAGAAGGCGGGCGCGGTCGAGCTGGTTGTGGGCTTTGAGCAGCACCGGGGTCAGATCGGCTTCCAGGCGGATACGGGGAATCTCCCCCACCGCTTCGAAGAGTTCCGCAAGCCCTTCCGTTGCCTTGCGCACCTCCCGCAACTCCCGTCCTTCCTCTTCGCCGGCCACGCCGGTCATCTCCGCCAGCGCGGCTTGGACATCCACCACCAATTCTCTATAACGATCGGAAATGCTCATCGACAATGCTCCTTAGTCGGCTTCCGGAGTCCGTTAATTCCGGATTTCAAGGGCACCATACTAGTCAAATCCCCCCGGGAAAACAACGAAAACTTCCGCCGCGAAAACCGTTGACTCGGCTTTGCGCTTCTGTTAGCGTGCTGGACACAATTTGCAACGCCCTAGGGGAGTGAACCACTGAGAGTCCTGGCGACAGGATGACCCTTTGAACCTGATCCGGATCATACCGGCGTAGGGAAGCGGCGCCCACCGGGAGAGCAATCTCCCGGCCAAGGCCGCTTTCATCGAGCGGCTTTTTTACGTTATGCAGATCGACATCAACGAGCGTCCCACCGAAATCGCCGCCGGCACCACCCTGGCGCAACTGCGAAACGCCGTCAAACCCGAGGCCGACCTGTGCATCCGCAACGGCTTTCCGGAAAACGAAGACATCGTCCTTAGCCCCGGCGACCGCGTGGTCTTCATCCGCCGGGGGGAGATCCCCGCCGCCGAGGAACTGGAGGCGCTGATGGCCGCCCGCCACACTCCCGGCGTGCATGAGCGGGTCAAGACGGCGACGGTCGGCATCGCCGGTTGCGGCGGTCTCGGCTCGGCCATCGCCGTGGCCCTGGCCCGCATCGGCGTGGGGCACCTGATTTTTGCCGACTTCGACCTGGTCGAACCCTCCAACCTCAACCGCCAGCAATATTTCGTCGACCAGATCGGCCTCCCCAAGGTCCTGGCTTTGCGCGACAACCTGGCCCGCATCAATCCCTACGTCCGGGTCACGGCCCACAACGAACGGCTGACGCCGGAGAACATTCCCGCGCGCTTCGCGGCGGTGGATGTCCTGGTCGAGGCCTTCGACGCCGCCGAGCAGAAAGCCATGCTCGCCCAGGTTTTTCTGAGCAAGGTGCCGGGCAAGCCGCTGGTCATGGGCTCGGGGATGGCCGGTTTCGGCCCGTCCAACACCATCGTCACCCGCCGCGCCGCCGCCAACCTCTACCTGATCGGCGACGGCGAAACCGCCGCCCGCCCCGGCGAAGGATTGATGGCTCCCCGGGTCGGCATCGCCGCCCATCACCAGGCCAACGCCGTGCTGCGTCTGCTGCTCGGCGAGGAGCCCGCATGAACCAAGGAACCGTCATGCACATCACCCTCAACGGAAAAACCCGTTCCCTCGACACGATCCCAACCGTCGCCGCCCTCCTCGACAGCCTGAACCTGGACGCGAGCCGGGTCGCCGTCGAGCACAACCGGAGGGTGCTCCTGAAAGGGGAGTTCGCCTCCACCCCTCTGGGCGACGGCGACGTTCTGGAAATCGTCCAGTTCGTCTGCGCCGGGTGAGCCAACACCATTCCACAAAAAAACCAGGGCGAACAAAGGCTTCGCCCATACCTGAGGATAAAAGACAAAGGATGAACTGATTATCGCCGGGCACACATTCAGCTCGCGCCTGCTGGTCGGCAACGGAAAATTCGCTTCCAACACCCTGATGGGCGAACCCATGGAACACTCGGGCTGCGAGATCGTCACCTTG
>CALJLX010000210.1 GCA_937982495.1 uncultured Desulfuromonas sp. | reverse complement strand
CCTGGCGCGCATCCTCAGCGAACGCATGCAGGCCGCCGAAATGGAAATCCGCCAATTGCGCGCGGCGCTGCGCCTTTCACCACCGGCGGCCGGCCCGGAAGGCGACGACCTACCATGATGCCGAAACCAGAGCTGACCCGGGTTCACCTGCTCCTTTTCTTTTTCGTCCTGGCCGCGGGCATCGCCGTGGGGCTGTCGCTCTTTTCCTCGGCCTCGACCTTTCTCACCCTGATCCGCACCGCCACCAGCGGACTCTTCCTGCCGCTGCTGCTGTCGCTGATCGCCAGCTTCCTGCTCGGGCCCATCGTTTCGTTCATCGAGCGGGAAAACATCGGCCGCACCCTGAGCATCTTCCTCGTCTACCTGCTGGTCGCCGTGCTGCTGCTCCTTGCCGCCGGCTGGCTCAGCCCCCACTGGCACGAGATGTGGAATTCCCTGCGCACCGACCTGCCCCGCTACACCGCCAAATCCATCAACTTGCTCCGCGACGCCCAGGATAACCTGCAAAACCGTTTCCCTTATATTGAAAGCTACGATCTCACCGGCCGGGCCCGCACCCTGGCCGAGCAGTTTGTCGCCCAGATCCTGGTGGGCACGCCGAAGTCGGCCCTGCGCATCGGCAGCCTGATGATTCTGGTGCCGCTCTTCACCTTCTTTTTCCTGCGGGACGGGAATCTCATTCTGCGCACCTGCGTTTCTTTGACCCCGAACCGTTATTTCGAGATGGTGCACGACCTGTCCTCGGTCATCAGCCGACAGATGGCCGACTTCATCCGCGGGCGGCTGGTCGAAGCTTTCATCGTCGGGATGGTCGTCACCATCGGCCTCTCCTTCACCGATATCCGCTACACGCCGATCCTCGGCGTCTTCGCCGGCGTCACCAACCTGATTCCCTACATCGGCCCGCTCATCGGCATGATCCCCGGCATCCTCATCGCCCTGGTCGACCTCGGCATGGGCGGCCAGTTCTGGTGGATCGTCATCGTCTATTTTCTCATCGCCCAGGTCATTGTCGACAACTTCATCCTGATTCCGGTGCTGATCTCCCGCTATTCCAACCTGCATCCCCTTTGGGTGTTGCTGGCGATCATCATGGGCGGCAAACTCTACGGCGTCCTGGGCATGATCATCGGCGTACCCGTCGCCAGCATCATCAAGATCGCCCTGCTCGAAATCCGGCATTACCGCAGCACCTTCGCCCTGCCCGACACCGCCCAGGAGCTGGACCGAACAGCCTGAAACGCCCCCGGGCGCCTTGACTTCAAGGGCGACCTTATCCCATAATTCTCGCCACTTTTCCCTGACCCCGAGGCGGAATGAGCCGTTACCTCTTCAAATTCGTGAACAATCTGAGGTTGCGGGGCAAGATCCTGGTCCTGTTTCTGCCTCTGGTGATCCTGCCGATCTTCGTCATCGGCACGGTGATCGGCGTCATCGCCACCCAGCAGGCCTATCTCGGCATCACCCAGACCAGCAAGGACGACCTGGACCACATGGCCCTCTTCACCCTCGACCTGCTGGACTCCCACCACCAGCAGTTCCAGGTCTACAAGCAGGACAAGCAGCGGGTCATCCGCGAGGAACTCAAGACCTTGACCGACCTCGCCTACAGCCTGGTGGAAACCCATTACCAGCGCTACCGGGAAGGCAAGCTGTCCCTCGCCGAAGCCCAGAATCTGGCCCGGCAGGCCTTGAAGAAGGTCAGTTTCGGCGAAAGCGGCTATACCTACGTGCTGAACAGTACCGGGGATCTGCTGGTGCATGTGGCCCGCGAGGGGCAGAACATCATCGACGAGCGGGACGAGGACGGCCGCTATTTCATCCGCGCCCTGATCCAGAACGCCGTAAAATCCGACGGGAAACGGG
>CALJLX010000209.1 GCA_937982495.1 uncultured Desulfuromonas sp. | reverse complement strand
TCACGGAGGTCAGGGCGATGGCAAGGAGAAACCCTCGGGAAATGTTGTGGTCGAGCAGATCGTCGTCGTGCATGAAAAGTCCTTTCTTGATCCGGCGGCGACTATCTTAGGTCCGGGCGCCGGGGCAAGGCAAGCCGTAAAAGCGTCGTCACGGGGATGATTAGCCCTTGCCGCCCGCCCGGCTTTCCGTTAGGATTGGCCGACTTTAATAAAATGTCGAGGAGGGACCATGCTCGCCAAGGTATTGTCGGGGGCGCTGATCGGCATCGACGCCTATCCCGTGGAGGTGGAAGTCGATATCGCCCAGGGCTTGCCCCAGTTCGCCACCGTCGGCCTGGCGGAAGGGGCGGTCAAGGAGAGCAAGGACCGGGTCAAGTCGGCGATCAAGAACAGCGGCTACGAATTCCCCGCCCGCAAGATCACCATCAACCTCGCCCCCGCCGACATCAAGAAAGACGGCGCCGCCTTCGACCTGCCCATGGCCGTCGGCCTGCTCACCGCCACCGGCGCCCTCAAGCCGGGGCGCGCCGGGCGCTACGTGCTGATGGGCGAACTTTCGCTCGACGGTCGGGTCAAGCCGGTGCGCGGCGCCCTGCCGGTGGCCCTCGCCGCCAAGGGCTGGGACGTCGCCGGGCTGATCCTCCCCGAGGAAAACGCCCGCGAAGGAGCGATCGTCGACGCCCTGCCGGTCTACGGCGTGCATGATCTCGGCGAAGTCATCGATTTTCTCGCCGGCGCCGCCGAACTCGAGCCCTGCCGGGTCGATGTCGCCGAACTCTTTCGCGAGGGATCGCACGGCGCCGAGGATTTCGCCGAGGTGCGCGGTCAGGAGCACGTCAAGCGCGCCCTCGAAGTCGCCGCCGCCGGCGGCCACAACGTATTGATGATCGGCCCGCCCGGCAGCGGCAAGACCATGCTCGCCCGGCGCATCCCCGGCATCCTCCCCGCCCCCGATTTCGCCGAGGCGCTGGAAACGACCAAGATCCACTCCATCAGCGGCTTGCTCCCCCGCCGCGACGCCTTGGTCGCCGCCCGCCCTTTTCGTGCTCCCCACCACACCATCTCCGACGCCGGTCTCATCGGCGGCGGCGCCTATCCCCGCCCCGGCGAAGTCAGCCTCGCCCACAACGGCGTGCTCTTTCTTGACGAACTCCCCGAGTTCAAGAAGAACGTCCTGGAAATGCTCCGTCAGCCCCTCGAAGACGGTCAGGTCTGCATCAGCCGCGCCGCCACCAGCCTCACCTATCCCGCCAATTTTATGCTGGTGGCGGCGATGAATCCTTGCCACTGCGGCTTCCTCGGCGACAGCCTGCGGGAATGCACCTGTACGCCGCCGATGCTGCAACGCTACCGCAGCCGCCTTTCCGGGCCGTTGCTCGACCGCATCGACCTGCATGTGGAAGTTCCCCGGGTGCCGCACAAGGATCTCGCCGATCCCGTCGACGGCGAATCCTCCACCGCCATCCGCGCCCGGGTCGAGGCCGCCCGGCAGGTCCAGCGACAGCGGCTGGAAGCCTTCGGTCTGCACGCCAACAGCCAGATGCAGGCCCGGCATATCCGCAAATTCTGTGTCGTGGACGAGGCCGGGCACAAACTGCTGGAGATGGTCACCGACCGCCTGGGACTGTCGGCCCGCAGCTACTCCCGCATCCTCAAAGTCGCCCGCACCATCGCCGACCTGGCCGGTTATGAGCGGATCGAACAGGCCCATCTGGCCGAAGCCATTCAGTACCGGGGGCTGGACCGCAAGACCTCCTGATCTCAGGCGATGGTCCTGAATTGTTGCCACCGGTTCTTTAAACCCACCTTGATTTTTCCCCGTAAACCAGACACGATTACCGTCTTGGCCGAGTATGTTTCCCCTGTTCGGGAAAGAAAGCCCGGTGGCACCGGCCGCCGAGAACTTTCCGAACACTTTTTGCTGCGCCCATCCAAGGAGAAGATTTTGTCCGATTTTCGCAGGGATTTCAGTTATTCGTTGTGGTGGAACCTGTTTCTGATCGTGCTCGGGTCGCTCATTCAGGCCGTTGGCTTCAAGGCCATCTCCACTCCCCACGGCTTCGTCCCGAGCGGGCTGTTCGGAGTCGCCGCCCTCTTCGAATATAAGACCGGGCTGCTCGACGCCGGTTCCTGGTATCTGCTGTTCAACGTTCCGATGTTCATTATCGGTTATCTGCTCATCGGCAAGCGTTTTCTCGGCTACAGTTTCGTCTCGATGCTGGTGATCTCCCTCGGCTATCCTCTCATCGACTTCCAGATCGACGTGCAAAACCAGCTCTATGCGGCGGTCTGTTTCGGCGTTCTCGCCGGCAGCGGCGCCGGGATCGTCTTGCGCTCCCTCGGTTCCAACGGTGGCCTCGACGTTGTCGCGGTCATCCTCAACCAGCGCTACAACATCGGCGTCGGCAAGACCTATTTTCTCTTCAACCTGGTCCTCTTCTCCTTCAGTTTCGCCAGCCTCGACAACGACCTGGTCATCGCCTCGCTGATCGCCGCCTTCGTCGCCTCGGTCGCCGTCGAATACAGTCTTTCCCTTTTCAACCAGCGCAAGCTCTGCCTGATCATCTCCGCCAGAAGCGGCGAGATCGCCGACCAGGTCATGGCAAAATTCAAGGTCGGCGCGACCTTTCTCGAAGGCTTCGGCGCCTACAAGAAGGAGCCGCGCCGGGTACTGATGGTGGTGACCAACAACATCCAGCTCAAGCGACTGGAAGAGATCATCTTCACCAGCGATCCCCACGCCCTCTTCATCGTTGAGAACACCTTCAACGTCATCGGCTCGACCTTCTCGCGGCGCAAGATATACTAGATAGTCCGTGAGAGCGCGTGGCGCGTTCCGGCTCATTTCCTAGAGGAGGAAGAAACGATGAATCTGGCTGAACTTTTCGCAAGCGACGGGCTCGGGGTAATGGCCACCGCCGGCGCCGACGGCGGCGTCAACACCGCCGTTTACGCCCGCCCGCATGTGATCGACGAAACGACCCTGGTCTGGGGCATGACCGAGGGGCGCAGCTTTCGCAATCTTTCGCAAAATCCGAAAGCCGCCTTTCTTTTCAGGGTGGATCAGCCCGGCTATCGGGGCGCGCGCCTCGCCCTGGAGCTGATCCGCAGCGAGGAGGAGGGGGCGATGCTCACCCAAATCAAGGAACGTGCCGCCCAAGTCGTCGGCGCCGGGGCGGGGCTGGCCGTGACCCATGCCGTCTGGTTCCGGGTGACGGAAGTGCGAAAACTGGTCTGATTCTTTCAAGGGAGGAAGCACATGCAACTGGGGATGATCGGCATCGGCCGGATGGGCGGGGATATGGTGCGGCGACTGCTACGGCGGGGGCACGACTGCGTGATCTACGCCCGCAAGCCGGAAGCGATGGCGGAACTGATCGCCGAGGGGGCGACAGGGAGCGGTTCGCTGGCCGAACTGGTGGCGCGGCTTTCCCCGCCCCGGGCGCTGTGGCTGATGATTCCGGCGGCGGCGGTCGACGGCCTGATCGACGAACTGGCGCCCCTGCTGGCGCCGGGGGATGTGCTCATCGACGGCGGCAATTCCCACTATCACGACGACCTGCGCCGGGCCGAAGCGCTGGGCGCGCGCGGCATCCGCTATCTCGATGTCGGCACCAGCGGCGGGGTCTGGGGGCGGGAGCGGGGCTATTGCCTGATGATCGGCGGCGACGGGGAGGCGGTGCGCCGCCTCGATCCGATCTTCGCCGCCCTGGCGCCGGGCCAAGGGGCGGCGGCGCCGACGCCGGGGAGAGCCGGAACGGGGACGGCGGAACGGGGCTATCTCCATTGCGGTCCGAGCGGCGCCGGGCACTTTGTCAAGATGGTCCATAACGGCATCGAATACGGGCTGATGGCCGCCTACGCCGAGGGCTTCAATCTGCTGCGCCACGCCAACGACGGGAACGCGGCCCGGGCGGCGGACGCGGAGACGGCGCCGCTGCGTCATCCCGAACATTTCCGCTACGCTTTCAAACTGGACGAGATCGCCGAACTCTGGCGGCGGGGCAGTGTCATCGGTTCTTGGCTCCTCGATCTGAGCGCCCGGGCGCTGGCGGAAAATCCCGCGCTCGACGGCTTTGCCGGGCGGGTGGCCGATTCCGGCGAGGGGCGCTGGACGATCCAGGCCGCCGTCGACGCCGGGGTGCCGGCGCCGGTGCTGAGCGCCGCCCTCTATGGACGCTTCGCCTCGCGGGATCGGGACGACTTCGCCAACCGCCTGCTCTCGGCCCTGCGTCGACAGTTCGGCGGCCACCAGGAACCGACCGCCGAGGGAGGTGCCCATGCCGCAGAGCATCCGGCTTGATCCGACCATCCTCGTCATCTTCGGCTCCGGCGGCGATCTCGCCTGGCGCAAGCTGATTCCCGCCCTCTACAACCTGGGGTTGGACAAGCTGCTGCCCGAGCGCTTCGCCATCGTCGGTGTCGGTCGTCGACCGCAACCGGTCGCCGACTTTCGGGCGCGCCTGCGCCAGGGGGTCGAGCAGTTCTCCCGGCGCCCCCTGGCCGACGAGGAGCTGTGGCGGCGTTTCTCTGATAACATCCGCTATGTGAGCGAGGATCTCGCCGATGCCGCCTCGGGTGAAGCCCTTTCCGCCTGCCTGGCGGAGATCGAGAGTGTCTGGGGCCGGCGCGCCAACCGTGTTTACTATCTCGCCGTTCCCCCCGGCGTCATGGCGCCGGCGGCGGCCATGCTCCAGCGTCTCGGCGTCTGCCGCGACTGCGTCCACGACCGGCTGGTGATCGAGAAGCCTTTCGGCCGCGATCTCGACTCGGCCCGGGAGCTCAATGGTTTTCTCGGCGGCCTCTTCGCCGAAGCGCAGATCTACCGCATCGACCACTACCTAGGAAAGGAGACGGTGCAGAACATCCTCGCCTTCCGTTTCGCCAACTCCCTCTTCGAGCCGATCTGGAACCGCCGCTACATCGACCATGTGCAGATCACCGTCGCCGAGACGGTGGGTATCGGCGACCGGGGGGATTATTACGACCAGGCCGGGGCGCTGCGCGACATGGTCCAGAACCATCTGCTGCAGATTCTCTGCCTGGTGGCGATGGAGCCGCCGATCTCTTTCGACGCCGAGGAGATCCGCAACAAGAAGGTCGACGTGCTGCGGGCGATCCGCCCCCTGGCGGCCGGGGAGCTTCACCGCGCGGCGGTGCGCGGCCAGTACCGCAAGGGGCAGATCCTGGGGGAAGCGGTGCCGGGCTATCCCCAGGAGCGCAAGGTTGCCCCCGAATCGGCCACCGAAACCTACGTCGCCCTCATGTTCCACATCGACAACTGGCGCTGGCAGGGAGTGCCCTTCTATCTGCGCACCGGCAAGCGTCTGCCGTCCAAGGTGTCGGAAGTCAACATCATCTTCCGCTCCCCGCCGCATCAGTTTTTCCCCTCGGCGGCGGTGGAAAGCTGGCAGCAAAACCGCATCGTCATCCGCATCCAGCCCGAGGAGGGGATCGGTACCCGCATCCAGGTGAAGCAGCCCGGCACCCGGCTGCTGCTCGGAACGGCGGACATGCACTTCCACTACCGCGAGGCCTTCAAGGTGGCCGCGCCCGAAGCTTACGAAACCCTGCTGCTCGACGTGATCCGGGGGGATGCCACCCTGTTCATGCGCGCCGACCAGGTGGAATGCGCCTGGCAGGTGGTCGCGCCGATCCTGGAGGCCTGGGAGGCGGTGCCGCCGGCGGACTTTCCCGACTATCCGGCGGGGAGCTGGGGTCCGGAGGCGGCCGAGCTGATGTTGGCCCGTCAGGGGCACACCTGGCTGCAACCCACCGAGCCGGAGGAGGCATGATCCGGGTTTTCGCCGATGCCGAGGATCTGGCCCGGGGAGCGGCCGCGTTCCTCGCCGAACGGATACGAGCGGCGGTTGCCGCGCGGGGCCGGGCCTCGCTGCTGCTGGCCGGCGGCGAAACGCCGCGCCGGACCTACGAAAGGCTGGCCGAGGAGCCCTTTCGCGGAGCGATCCCCTGGGATAAAATCCATTTCTTCTGGGGGGATGAGCGCTGCGTTTCCGCCGACGATCCGCTCAGCAACCAGCGGATGGCGCGGGCGAGCCTGCTCGATCGGGTGCCGGTGCCGCCGGAAAATATTCATGCCCTCACCTGCGCCGAGTCCCCCGAGCAGGCCGCCGCGACCTACCAGCGTGAGTTGCAAGATCACTTCATTGTTGACCCGCCGCGCTTCGACCTGGTCCTCCTCGGTCTCGGCGCCGACGGCCACACCGCCTCGCTTTTCCCCGGCGCGGCGGCCCTCGCCGAACCGACGCGCTGGACCGCCGTCGTCCAGCGTCCCGGCGACGCCTTCCACCGCATCACCCTGACCCTGCCCCTGCTCAATCGCGGTCGCGTGATTCTCTTTCTCGTTACCGGGGAGGCGAAGGCGGCGGTACTGGCGGAAATTTTCCGGGGGGAAGGTCCCCATCCGGCCCGCCAGGTGTATCCCGACCACGGCGAGCTCCTTTGGTATATCGACCGTGATGCCGCCACCCGGTTGCGCTTTCCCCCCGAGACTTCCGAAGTTCGTTGACCCGATCCGAAAAAAGGTGTTGAGCATGGACCAGCAACCACAGAGAGAGCCCGGCGCCACCCCCCCCTACCATGCCCTGACGGCGGAAGCTGTTTTGGAGAAGCTGAATGCCGGCGCCGACGGGCTTCCAGAAACAGAGGCCGCGCGCCGTCGCGCGGAGTTCGGTCCCAACCTGCTGCCGCGCGCCGAGGCCGACGGTCCCTGGCGGATCTTTTGGCGGCAGATCCACAACCCCATCGGCTGGCTGCTCATCGGCGCCGGGGTGCTGGCCCTGCTGCTCCGCAAACCGACCGATGCCCTGGTCGTTTTCGGCGCGGTGGGAATCAACGCCGTCATCGGTTTCATCCAGGAATACCGGGCGGGCAAGGCCATCGAATCTCTCGCCGCCATGATTCCGGAGATCGCCACCGTGCTGCGCGGCGGCCAGGCTCGGGCGTTATCCGCCGCCGAGCTGGTGCCCGGCGATGTGGTGACACTGCAAAGCGGCGACAAGGTGCCCGCCGACCTGCGCCTGCTGCGGGTCAAGAACCTGCTGGTCGAAGAGGCCGCCCTCACCGGCGAATCGTTGCCGGTGGCCAAGCGCGCCGAACCGGTCGCCGCCGACGCGCCCCTGGGCGACCGCCTGGGCATGGCCTACAGCGGCACCCTGGTGGTGCAGGGGACCGCCACCGGCGTGGTGGTCGCCAGCGGCGGCGCCACCGAGCTGGGACGCATCAACGCCCTGCTCAACCAGACCCGGCAACTGGAGACGCCGCTGACCCGGCAACTGGCCAAGGTCAGCTCGGGGATCACCGTCGCGGTGCTGGCGGTGGTGGCGGTGTTGATCGGCTTCGGCATCTGGGTCAAGGACGCCCCCGTCGGCGAGGCGCTGATGGTCGCGGTCTCCCTGGCGGTGGCGGCGATCCCCGAGGGTCTGCCGGCGGTCATCACCATCTGCCTGGCCATCGGCGTGCGGCGCATGGCCGAGCGCAACGCCGTCGTCCGCCATCTTCCCGCCGTGGAAACCCTCGGTTCGACCACCGTGATCTGCTCGGACAAGACCGGCACCTTGACCCGCAACGAAATGACCGTGCAGGTCGCCTGGCTGGACGGCCACGAATACCGCTTTTCCGGCATCGGCTACGCCCCGGAGGGGGAAATCTCCCACGACGGCCGGCGCCTCGCCGAACCGACTCCGGCGCTGTTCGAGCTGCTGCGCGCGGCGCTGCTCTGCAACGACGCGGTCGTGCGCTACGAGGAGCAGGGCTGGACGATCACCGGCGACCCGACCGAGGCCGCCCTGGTGGCGGCGACCGGCAAGGGCGGCCTGGATGCCGAGGGGATGCGCGGGCGTCATCCGCGGCTGGATGTCATCCCCTTCGAATCGGAGACGAAGTTCATGGCGACCCTCCACCGGTTGGAAGAGGGGACGGCGATCCTGCTCAAGGGGGCGCCGGAAACGGTGCTGGAACGGTGCGCCCTCGGCGAAGGCGAGCGGGAACGGATTCTCGAGGTCATGGAGACCTACGCCCGCCAGGGGCTGCGGGTCATCGCCCTCGCCCGCAAGGAGGCGGGCGAGGCGGAGAGTCTCGCGCCGGAAGCGGAGGCCGAAGGTTTCGCCTTCACCGGGCTGCTGGGCATGATCGATCCCCCGCGCGGCGAGGCGATGGACGCCATCCGCCTCTGCCGTGAGGCGGGCATTACGGTGAAGATGATCACCGGCGATCATCCGACGACCGCCGAGGCCATCGGCCGGCAGCTCGGTCTGCTGCACGGGGAACAGGGTGCCCTGCGCGGCCGCGATCTCGATGGGCTCGACGGGGAGGAATTCCGGCGGGCAGCGCTCGCCACCCACGTCTTTGCCCGGGTCGCGCCCGAGCACAAGCTGCGGCTGGTCGAGGCCCTGCAGAGCCAGGGGCAGGTGGTGGCCATGACCGGCGACGGGGTCAACGACGCCCCCGCCCTCAAGCGCGCCGATATCGGCGTCGCCATGGGCATCACCGGCACGGCCGTCTCCAAGGAGGCGGCGAAAGTCGTGCTCATGGACGACAATTTCGCCTCCATCACCGCGGCGGTGCGGGAAGGGCGGCGGGTCTACGACAACCTGATCAAATCCCTGGCCTTCATCCTCCCCACCAACCTCGGGTTGGCCTGCATCCT
>CALJLX010000208.1 GCA_937982495.1 uncultured Desulfuromonas sp. | reverse complement strand
GAGTTGGGCCGTGGGCGCGGTTGCCGAGCACTGTTTTTTCGAGGTTGTCGTTTCGATTCCATGCCCTATCCGTAACCCAGGCGCCGGTAGACTCCGGCAAAGGCTTCGAAGTTCAGGCCGCTGTGGCGACTGAAGCGCAGTCGCAAGCGCCGACCGGTCTCGATCAGCCGGGCGGCGAGGTACATCAGTTCTTGCATGACGGTCTTGAGCCGCCGCCGTTTGGCGCCGTGCCGCACCGGGGTCTTGTCGCCGAGCAGGCCGAGTTGTCCGATGTAGCGCAGGATGTTGTAGGCAAGCGCGGCGCAGCTCATGACCAGACTGTTAACCTCGAATTTGCCCGAGGGCAGGCGCTCCAGATCCATGTCGGTTTTGAGTTCGCTGTGAAACTGCTCGCTGGTGCCGTGATCCTGGTAGAGGGCGATGATTTTTTCGGCGGGGAGGTTCAGGGTGGTCCACCAGCCTTCCAACTCGATCTCGGGTTCCAGCAGCCCCTGGCCTTTTTTGTCGGTGGAGCGCTCGATGACCCGAACGACCCGACGGCAGGTCAGTTCCTGCCTGATGCCGTTATCGTCGGTCCAGACATGGGTCTCCCGAACATTCAGGATCGCAACGCGTTTCCCCGGTCGCGGATCACTGACCAATCCCTCGGAAAAAGCCCGTTGCCGCCAGTGACTTTTGCTCTGCCCCCGGGGATTCCACTTCAGGATGTAGTCGGTCCGCTCGTGACGGGCCAGCTCGATGCGGGTCTCCCAGGCATCGTGGGCCGAATCGAGCCGCACCAGCAAGGGCGCGGCGGTCAGCGCCAGCGCTTTGTGTAAGACCCGGGCGAGGAAGGGGACGAAGTTCTTCTGGCTGTGCTGGGAGCCCTCGCGGTGCTCGATCTCCAGCAGCCACCCTTCCAGGGCCAGATAGGCGGCGATCGGAGCGTAGCCGTCGTATCCTTGGCAGGTCCGCGACACCCCTTTTTTCTTGGTGCCGGAGTTGTCCATGGTGAAGACGTCGATATCCAGGGGAACATGTCCCATCGGCAGCGCCGACATCAACGCCTGCGACTTAAGCAGGAATTCGGTGGCGCAAAAGTTCACAATGGTTCGAAACACCTCAACATGTTCTTCCATCCGCTGCCGCAAGGTCGGCTCGGAGGGAACCTCCTTCAGGCCCAGGGATTCCCGGAAAAAGCGGTCCTGACGAAAGCCGCTGATCGCCTCGAAGTCACTCTTGCCGAGACACAGCAGACCGATGTAACTCCGAATGATATCGGCATGGGCGATGGCCCCCTTCTTCAACCGGGAAACGGCCCCCAGCCGCGAGGTCAAACTGGTAAAACGATTCAGGCACAAACCGATGAGCGCCAGCCCGGAATGGGAGGTGTAGAACTCGTCTTTGGCCTTCTCAATGATCAAACGTTTCATGGAATTCACCCGCCAAGTGAGTTTTCGACGGGCTGAATGATAACGTAAATAGCGAATATAATCAATAACTTATCTGCATTCGTAAAAATTTTTCTGATTGTGATCTTACGGATTTAGGTTCTATATATGGCAGGTGTATTTTCGAGATCGGAAGAGCACACGTCTGAACTCCAGTCACGAATCACCATCTC
>CALJLX010000207.1 GCA_937982495.1 uncultured Desulfuromonas sp. | reverse complement strand
TCCCCCAGGTGATGCTCTCCGCCGAGACCATGCAGGCCGCCTTCGCCCGCCTCAAACGGGAGCTGCGCGGGGACGCCGCCCAAAGCCTCGGCAGGATCCTGATGGCGACGGTCGAGGGGGATATCCACGACATCGGCAAGAACATCGTCTGCACCCTGCTGGAAAATCACGGCTTCGAGGTCATCGACCTGGGCAAGAACGTTCCCGCCGCGCGCATTCTCGAAGCCGCGCAAAAGCACCGGGTCGATGCCGTCGGCCTCTCGGCGCTGATGACCACCACCATCCAGCAGATGGAGGTGGTGCTTCAGCAGTTGCGCGAGGCCGGAATCAAGGTCTTCACCATGGTCGGCGGCGCCGTCGTCACCCAGGATTACGCCGACGCCATCGGCGCCGACCTCTATGCCGCCGACGCCCTCGAAGCGGTGGCCAAGGTCAAGGCGCTGCTGGCGCGTTGAGGCCACCAGGGGTCGGGCGGGGTGACCTTGCGCCATTTCGCGTAATGTGTTAACAATGAACCGTTATTTCACTGGGGCGCGAGGCAGGCATGGTCTTTGGTTTCAATCATAATTTCCGTTACAAGGGGGGCGTCTACCACGTCCAGACCGAGGACGGCGGGGAGAAAAATCCCCAGGTCGTCACCCTTCTTTACCACGGCGGCACCATTCTCGCGTCGACCAAGACCTCCTACGCCGATCAGCTCGGTGTCGACCAGTTGGAAAAGCGGGTCGAAGAGCTGATGAAGCAACAGCACCGGGATATGCTGCGGCGGCTCAAGGAAGGGGAATTCGACGGCCGCATCGAGAACCTCAAGTTTGCCGCCGCCACCGAACTCCCCGGCGTCTTCGCCCCCGGCATTGCCGCCGGTCCGGTTCCTCCCACGCCTTCCCCGGCTGCCCTTAATCCGTCGCCGGTTTTATCCCCCCCGTCGCCGGCCCCCGTTCCCCCGCCGGCGCCCGCCAAACCCATGCCGGTTCCGGCAACCGCCCCGGTCGTAGCCGCTTCCCCGGAGGTCAAGTCACCCCCGTCGAAACCGGCCGCAGAGCCCAGCCTCGACGACATCATTCTCTCCTATCTCATGGGCGAGGATCCTTGAGCGATGACCAGGTTCGCCCCGCGACAGGGTTTCGCTGGAAATCAGCGGGGGGTCACCCTGCTGACGGTATTGGTCATGGTGGTGGTTATCGGCCTCACCCTCGGCATGGCCGGAACCAGTTGGCGCGCGCTCATGCAGCGGGAGCGGGAGGAGGAACTGCTCTGGCGCGGCGATCAGTATCGGCGCGCCATCGAAAGCTACCGGCAGGTCAATCACGGTGGCCTGCAACGCTCCCCCGAGCGCCTCGAAGATCTGTTGCGCGACCCGCGTTCGCTGCAGGTCAAGCGTCATCTGCGGCGGCTCTATTCCGACCCCGTGACCGGCGGCGACTGGGTTCTGGTGAAGGATCCCGCCGGGGGTATCAAGGGCGTGCGCAGTTCGAGCAACGACGAGCCCTTCAAAAAGGATAATTTCCCCGAGGAATACGACGATTTCGTCGATCGGGGCAAATACAGCGAATGGGAGTTTTCCTCCACGCCCGAAAAAAATCGTGCCGGTACCACACAGGGCGCGGGCGTGCCGCCAGCCGCCGGGAATCTCCCGGCCAACTGATTGAAAGCCTGGGTGCGCATTGTTTTTCAAGAGCCTCGTCACGCGCGTCATCATTCTGCACATCCTGCTGCTGATCGTCGGTATCAGCATCCTGACCCTGTTCCATTTGCGTCGGGAGCATCGGCACCTGGTCGGCTCGACCCGGCAGAACGCCACCCTGCTGCTGGCCACCATCGAAAAAGCGATTTTCAACGCCATGTGCACCGGGCAGAACGATGAAGTGCAGGTGATCCTCCAGTCCATCGGCGAAAACCCCCAACTCACCGCCCTGCGCATCTTTTCCCCCAACGGCACCATTCTCAAGTCGGCGCACCCCGAGGAAATCGGTCGGCAGGTGGGCTTTAACGAACTGGCGCTTTTCCAGAACCGGCGCGACCACGCGATCTTTCGCTATGGCGACAAGGAGCTGCTGGGGGTGCTCAGGCCGATCATGGCCGATCGCCGCTGCTACAGCTGCCACGGCAGCGGGCACCAGGTTCTCGGGCTGCTCAACCTGAACTACTCCCTCGCCGACACCCGCCAGAAACTGCGGGAGTCGACCCAGTTTTTCGTCTTTTCCACCCTGGTCATCCTGGCCTTACTCTCGTCCGGGGCCGCGTTTCTGCTGCTGCGCTTCGTGCGCCGGCCGATTCATTCCCTGGCCGAACAGATGGCCAAGGTCGAACAGGGGGATCTGAGCGGCCGGGTCACCCCTCTCTCCTCCGATGAAATGGGCAGCTTGGCCGGCAGTTTCAACTCGATGGTCGATAATCTCGAGAAGGCGCGCAAAACCCTGGAACAGTACCATTACCAGCAGATGGTGCGGGCCGATCGCCTGGCTTCCGTGGGGGAGATGGCCTCCGGGGTGGCGCACGAAATCAAAAATCCCCTGGCCGGTATCGGCAGCGCCATCGCCGTGCTCGCCGACGATTTCCCCGAGGACGACCCCCGGCGGCGGATTGTCGCCGAGGTGCTCGAACAGCTCAACCGCCTCAACAAGACCGCGAGTGATCTGCTTTACTTCGGCAAGCCCGGCGACCCTGATCCCGCCTTTGTCGATCTCAACGAACTGGTCAATAAAACTCTCTTTTTTATCGCCCAGCATCCGGAATCGCGCAATATCCATCGCATCAAGATTCTCGATCGCGAACTGACTCCCGTCTGGGCCGACGAAAAGCAGTTGCAGCAAGTGCTCTTCAATGTGATGATCAATGCCTTGCAGGCCATGGGGGAGGGAGGCTCCCTGACCGTGGAGACCACCCGCGCCGACCGGGACGGCCGGACACTAGCCCGGATCGTCGTCAGCGACACCGGGCCGGGTATCGCCGAAAAGGAGTTGGAGAAGATCTTCTCTCCCTTCTACACCACCAAGACCCAGGGAACCGGGCTGGGGCTGGCTATCTGCCGCCGTCTCATGGAGCAGCAAGGCGGGGGCATCCGGGTCGAAAGCCGTCTCGGCCAAGGTTCCGTCTTTACCATCGAAATCCCCGTTCCCGCCGGGGAAACCGCCAACTGCCAAAGAGGATAACCGTGCGCCAACAGAAGATAATGGTTGTCGATGATGAACATCTGATTCGCTGGTCCTTGGAACAGAATCTCAAGAAGCAGGGGTATGAAGTGGTCACCGCCGCCAGCGGGGAGGATGCCCTGAAGCTGCTTAAAGACGATGCCCCCGACCTGATGCTCCTCGATATCCAGCTCCCCGGCATTGACGGTCTGACCGTGCTGGAGCGGGTCAAGGAGATGGAGGAGGAGATCATCGTCATCATGGTCACCGCCCTGGGCGTACTCGAAACCGCGGTCAAGGCCATGCGCATGGGCGCCTACGACTATATCAATAAGCCTTTCAATCTCGACGAACTGGCCATCGTCATCAAAAAGGCGCTGGAGAACGGCGAACTCAAGCGCGAAGTAGCGCACCTGCGCTCCGAGCAGTCCCGCAAATACGGCTCCGGCAGCATCATCGGCCGCAGCCGGCATATGCAGAACGTCCTCGCCATGGTCGAGAAGGTCGCCAAGAGCGACGCCGGCACCATCCTCATCCAGGGCGAGAGCGGCACCGGCAAGGAACTGATCGCCAAGGCCATTCATTATCAGAGCGGCCGCGTCGAGCGTCCCTTCATGGCCATCAACTGCGCGGCGGTTCCGGAAACCCTGCTCGAAAGCGAACTGATGGGCCATGAGCGGGGCGCTTTCACCGATGCCAAGGTGCAGAAAAAAGGTCTGCTGGAAATGGCCGACGGCGGCACGCTCTTTCTCGACGAGATCGGCGACATGGCCCCCGGCATGCAGGCCAAGCTGCTGCGGGTCTTGGAGGACCGTTCCTTCCGCCGGGTCGGCGGCACCAAGGACATTCAAGTCGACGTGCGCATCATCTCGGCCACCAACAAGGATCTGCTCCAGGCCATCGAAGAGAAGGTCTTCCGCGCCGATCTCTACTACCGCATCCAAGTCATCCCCATTCACCTGCCGGCCCTGCGCGAACGCCGGGACGACATCATGCCCCTGGTCGAGCATTTCATCGCCCACTTCAACCGGGAATTCGGCAAGTCGGTCAAGGGCGTTTCGAAAATGGCGGAAAAGTTTCTCACCGAGTACGCCTGGCCCGGCAATATCCGCGAACTGCGCAATATCATCGAACGGGCCATCATCCTCGAAAACGAAGAAACCCTGCTGCTCGAACATCTGCCCCAGGAACTGGTCGCCAAGACCGGCGGATCCTCCGTCGGCCCCTTCAGCGTTCACCTTCCCGAGGAAGGCATCGATATCGAGGATGTCGAGCGAGAACTGATCCGCCAGGCCCTGGAAACCTCCGAGGGCAACCAGTCCAAGGCGGCCAAGAAGCTCAATCTCGGAATCGACGCCTTCCGATACCGGATGAAGAAGTTCGGCTTCCTCTGATCGGGGAGCGTAAAAAAATCGCCAAATCTTTCGGGCCTGTCGGGCATTTGACGGCAGGGCGGTCTTTTCCCGTTTTTTTGACAGGGCGCGGTGCGCGGTAAATCGCCACCGCGCCCGAAATTTTTTCTCTCAGGACAGATTGCGTTGTTCCCAT
>CALJLX010000206.1 GCA_937982495.1 uncultured Desulfuromonas sp. | reverse complement strand
TTTCCCCGGAACTGTCCCTGGGAACCTTCCCCGACCATCACCGACAGGTGGCGATTTCGGTGACGATCGAGGTGTGATTTTTCACGATCATTCCCCCACCTGAGCGCCTGATTTTTCAGGAGCATTCCTCCACCCCGTTTTCAAGAGCATTCCCCCACCTCAGGCAGAGTTTTTCACGGGCATTCCCCCACCCCTGAGATTATCGGCACGGCGCTGTTCCTAACCTGTATCTTGCCTTCTTTCATTCACTCGTTGGAGGAAGGAAGGCATGGCACACAAGGAGTACGGCGTGACGGATATTCTTGACCTTTTACGCAGGGCGAAAGCCAAAGACAGCCAGCGCCGCATTGCCCGGGCGACAGGCATGGACCGCAAGACCGTGCGCAACTACCTGGGGCTCGCCGCCGAGCATGGCTTTGCCGATTCGGTTGCCGACGATCAGTTGCCCGAGATTGCCGCAGCGGTCTTTCGCCAGGTGCACGGTGGCCAGAATAAGTCATCCGATTCGGCCGCCGGTGCCTGCGCGGTGTTGGTGCCCCACCGCGAGTTGCTTTCCGGTTGGCTGGAGGCGGACGGGCTGTCCCTGACCAAGGCTCACATCAAACTCGGTCGCATGGGGGTCGACGTCAGCTACAGCACCCTCTACCGCTATGCTCGGGAGTCTCTCGGCTTCGGCGGCCCGAAGGTGACGGTGCGCATGGCCGAGACCGAACCGGGCGAGGTGGCCCAGTGCGATTTCGGCCGCATGGGGCTGGTGTTCGACCCCGAAACCGGCAGGGACCGAGTGCTGCACGCCTTGGTGGTGACCCTAGTGTTCAGTCGCCACCAGTATGTTTTTCTCACCCATCGTCAGGACGTGGACGCCCTGATTACCGGGATCGAGGAGGCCTGGGAGTTCTTCGGCGGGGTCAGCAGGCGCCTGATCATCGATAACATGAAGGCGGCGGTGATCAAGGCCGACCGCTATGAGCCGGTCTTCAACCGCACCTTTCAGGAGTATTCCCAGCACCGCGGCTTCCTCATCGACGCGGCGGTGGTCCGTCATCCGGAGGGCAAGGCGACGGTGGAAAACCAGGTCAAGTACGTCCGCGACAACTTCTTCGCCGGCGAGACGTTCACCGACCGCGAACATGCCCAGCGCGAAGCCGAGAGGTGGTGCCGCACCACGGCCGGTCTGCGCCTGCACGGCTCCACCCGCAAGCGGCCGCTGTGGGTCTTTGAACAGGAGGAGCAGCCGGCACTGCTGCCGCTCTCCGGCGAGAGGTTCGACGTCCCGGTCTGGGCGGTGTGCAAGGTCCACCCCGATCATCATATCCGCTTCAAAAATGCCCTCTACTCGCTGCCGACCCGGTATGTCGGCAAGCAGGTCGAGGTCAAGGGCACCCGCGCCCTGGTGCGCATCTATCTGCAAAACCAGTTGATCAAAACCCACCCCAAGGCGGCGCCCGGTAAGCGCAGCACCGACTTTGACGACTATCCGAAAGAGAAGAGCGCCTACGCCCTGCGCGATGTCGCCTACTACCTCCGTAAAGCCGGGGAAAACGGTGTGAAGCAGGGGACGTTCATGGCCGAACTGCTTGCCGGCGACGTCCCCTGGGCTTACATCCGCCAAGCCCAGCAACTGCTGCGCCTGACCGACAAGTACGGAGCCGCCCGGGTCGAGGCGGCCTGCGCCCGGGCCCTGGCTTTCGGGTTGATGAACGTCAGCCGGGTGGAGCGGATCATCAAGCAGTCCCTGGAAAACTCGGCCGCGCCGGCCACGGCGGCAGGCCGGGTAACCACCCTGGCCCCGGCGCGCTTTGTCCGCGACGCCGGCTATTTCAACCACCACACCCCCCAGGAGGACACTCATGGAGACCACCGCTGAACTCAGGCACCTGCTCAAAGCCCTGCGTCTTTCGCCGCTTCTTTCCACCCTGCCGGAGCGGGTCGCCTACGCCAAGGGCAGCAAACTCACCCACCTGGAGTTTCTGGAGCTCCTGCTCTCCGATGAGGTCGAACGCCGCGCCCAGGGGTCGCTGCAGCGGCGGCTGCAGGGCGCCAAAGTCGACCACGACCAGATCCTGGAGCGCTTCGACTGGGAGGCCAAGGTCACCCTTGACCGCGACCGCCTCAAGGGCCTGATCGGCCTGGAATGGATCGAGCGCCGGGAGAACGTCATCCTCACCGGTCCCGTCGGCGTCGGCAAGACCTTCATCGCCAACGCCCTGGCCCACGCCGCCTGCCGACGCGGTAAAAGTGTGCTGGTGCTCAAGGCGACCAAGATGTTCAAGACCCTCTACGCCGCTCGGGCCGACAACTCCCTGGAGAAAGAGCTGCTCAAGCTGATTGCGCCCAGCCTGCTGGTCATCGACGACTTCGGCCTGGAGCGCCTCAGCGCCGAACAGGCCCACGACTTCTACGAGATCGTCAGCGAACGCTACGAGCGCGGCTCCACCATTCTCACCAGCAACCGGCACATCACCGAGTGGGTGACCCTGTTCGACGACCAGATCCTGGCCAACTCGGCCCTCGACCGCCTCGCCCATAACGCTCACCAGATGATCATCGAGGGCGAAAGCTACAGAAAAAAGAAGGCGTCCACCAGGAGACTCATGTGATAGGCTGACAACTCAATTTACAGCGCCCTGCCTGGGGGAATGGTGGTGAAAACCAGGTGGGGGAATGGTCCTGAAAAATCGCACGGAAAGCCACGGGTCTTGACGCAAGACAGCCGGGCCGCCTGAAGAAAGCTTTCTGGCGCGCCCGGTTTTTTATTTTCGACACAAGAGAAAAAATCACCGGTCCGTCGCAAGGGAAGGGGGTGAAAAATGGCGAACCGACAAGCATCC
>CALJLX010000205.1 GCA_937982495.1 uncultured Desulfuromonas sp. | reverse complement strand
GGTTTGGCTGGGGCTGTTGACGGCATGCACAGCGTTCTGGGCCGGGGTTATTTTGTTTCTTCAATGGTGGTTCTTGGGATAGGAGTAAAAATTATGCGCAAGACTCAAGTCAATATTTTCAAAGCAATCTTAAATGCCATCGCTGCTGGTGTTGTTCCTACTTCGGACGATGCTGCTGATCCTTTGATTTCTCATCGCAGTCCTTTCTGTTTGGGCTACGGGAAGTCTCATAGCGGCAAAAGACGGAAGAACATGCTGACGGTATCGAAACGGGTGCGCGGGAAGCATCGGAGGGCGGCATGATCAACGGGAATTTAAGCCACAAGACAATTCAAGATTTGCTCCATCTGACAAAAGCGAAAATGGCCACGGATGGCGAAAGACTCGCGGCGCTTATTGACCGGCTAAAACGGTACGAAATGGACGTTGAGCGGATCAAGAACCCGGATCGGTTTTACTCTTCCATGCGGGACGCTCTTATCCCTGCCGCCGTACATTACGCGGACGGTCAGGTAGAGAGAATCGATCCCGAAAGCAAACGGAGGTGGGCGGTTATTTTTCTGCGGAGGATGACTGAACTTGCCGCCGATGCTGGCCTCGTATCAAAGGAGATGTTGACGCTATGAGCAAGGGAGAGGGTCTTTGTCTTTGGGTCATCGTGTGGCTGCTGGCCCTGATTATCTACGGGCTGGCCGGGGCATCGGACATGAAGAGCCTGGCGGACCTGACCGCCGAGGTTGACCGCCTGGCAGTCACGGAAGGGAGGCAATAGTGATCATCACTCGAAACGTATGCATCCCCAGCGCCCTGGAGTTTACCGGAAACGTCCGCGCCGAGATCCTGGACCGGGTGGGGGAGAAAGGCCCGGAAGAGTTCAGTTACGACGTCAAGATTTTCAACCAGACCAAGGGGCGCGCTGCTACTCGTTTCGACCCGCCAGAACCCGCCGAGTATGAGCATGACGCGCACACCTCGAACGTGGCCGGCGACATCCTCGCGCGGTTGATCATCGCCCACGGCGACATCATCCGTCTGAACGACGCCAGGGACATCGTTACCAGCATCCTGGCGCATGAGGAAAAATGGATCAACGAACAGCTCGACGGCGAGGTCTACGAGGCGCAACTGGCGGAGTCGGATTACTGGGAAGAAGAACGGTGGGAACGAGAGAGTTATTAAAAGAAAAGCTCCCGGATGACCAGGAGCTTAACCAGGGCGGCGAGCCCGCGAGAAAGGGTAAAGACATGATAATCGCAACGATCGGAAACGTCAAGCTGCAGTATCAGACTATGGAAGAGGCGGTAGCTGTTCTCTTCGCCATTCAAACCGGAGTCCCTGTCGAGGAAGAATACCATCCTTTCCCCTGCCCGAACACGTTCCACCCTGCCCCGGCGGTAAGACTCGAAATCGCCGTTATCGACGCCGAAGTCGTACCGCGAGCCGAGAAACAGAAAGAGGTCGCGTAATGAACGAAATCAAAGAGATGATTATCTCCGAAGCGCGACCCATCACGCCGATGGACTTGATTCAGACGGCGAACGAGTCGGGGGCCTCCATCGAAAAAATGGAGCAGCTGTTCGCCCTGCAACTGCGCTGGGAAGAGAACGAGGCGAAAAAGGCCTATCACCGGGCCGTTGCCGCCTTCAAATCCGAGACGATCAACATCGTCAAGGAAAAGAAAGTCGGCTACACCAACAAGGACGGGAGCTTCACCGGCTACACCCACGCGACCCTCGGCAACATCGTCCAGACCATCATCCCGGTCATGGGACGGCACGGGCTGTCCCACTCGTGGAACGTCGAGCAGAAGGGCGCCGACATTACTGTAACCTGTCGGCTGTCCCATGAACTCGGACACGCAACCGAAGTTACTATGTCGGCAGGAAAGGACGATTCCGGCAAGAAAAACGCCATCCAGCAGGTAGCGTCAACGATTACCTATCTGGAGCGGTACACCCTGCTTGCCATCACCGGGCTTGCAACGCAAGACCAGGACGACGACGGCGCCAAGGCCGAAGCGCCGAAGGAGCCGACCCTGGACGATGAACAGTTGGCCAACATTGACGCACTGATTGCCGAGACAGGGACGGATATGCAGAGGTTCTGCGCCTTTTTCAAGGTCGGCGCCATCTGTGACATCCCGGCCAAAAACTACAACTTCGCCGTCAAGAAGCTCGAAGAGAAAAGGAGCAAACCGTGATTCAGAGAAGCCCCGAATGGTTCGCCGCCCGACTGGGCAAAGTGACCGCCAGCAAGATCGCCGATGTCATGGCTACCCTGAAAAAAGGGGGAGAAGCCGCCACTCGGAAGAACTACCGGGTGCAACTCTCCATCGAGCGTCTTACCGGATGCCAAGAAGAATGTTTTGTCAGCAGCGCCATGCAGTGGGGCACGGACCAGGAGCCGTTCGCCCGCCATGCCTACGAGTTTATCACTGGCAACGAGGTAACCGAGGTCGGATTTATCGATCATCCACACATTCCGATGAGCGGGGCTTCTCCTGACGGGTTTGTCGGAACTGACGGATTGATCGAGATTAAGTGCCCGAACAGCGCAACCCATGTCGAATACCTGATGGGTGGAACAGTCCCGTCGGAGTACGTCAAACAGATGAACTGGCAGATGGACTGCACCGGGCGGCAGTGGTGCGATTTTGTCAGTTTTGATCCGCGTCTCCCGCTTTAACTCCAACTGTTCACGGCCCGAATCCCGCGGGACGAACCACTCATAACCGAGATCCCAG
>CALJLX010000204.1 GCA_937982495.1 uncultured Desulfuromonas sp. | reverse complement strand
TCTTCTCCACCTACGCGCGCAAGGACAAGCTCATCGACATGTCGATCCTGGTCAAATACTTCACCAAGGTGCGCACCGACCTGGCGACGGTGGTGACCGAAAGCATCCTCGATTCGCTGACGCGCATGTACGACTACACAGTGCTGCAAGAGGTCAAGGAATCACTCTATTCCTACAATGAGGACCAGATTTCCCGGGACATCCGTAATTACCTCTTCGCCGTCAATTTCAAGCTCGGATCCAAGGAGGTCTGCAAGTTCACCGGCGAGAAGCTGGAAATCACCGAAGAACTCCTGTCCGGCATCGAGAGCCGACTGCTCGGCCCCGGCGCGAGCAGCGACAGCCGCCACCTTTTCCGCAAGGACGTGCAGAAGGAATACACGGTCAAGGCCCTGACCCAGGAAATGATGCTCGAAGGGCGCAAGATCACCGACACCAGTCTCTATCAGGCCCTGCGCGAGCGCTACATCCACAACCTCAAGGAGCGGGTGCTCGACCCCTTCCTCGAAAACGAAAATTTCCGTCGGGCGATCAAGGACTTCGGCAAAGAGGAGTTCAAGACCTACGACAAGCGTATCCGCGACGACGTCACCTTCCTCGTCACCAACCTCTGCGCCCGCTATCAGTACACCCGCCACGGCGCCAAGGAAGTCTGCATCTACGTCATCGATAACGACATCGCCCGCCAGTTCGCCGCCTAGCCAACGCTGCCGCAACCCTCCCGCGACCGTCGGGAGGGTTGCATCCCACCCCCGTCGCGCGTACAATCCGCCGTGCTTTGCCTTTATCCCTTCTCCTTTGTCCTCTAACCCGGGAGTTCCTCATGCCCCTGCTCGACGGCACCCACGGCAATCTCATCGGCTATCTGCTCTGGATCTTCGGTTTCACCGGCTCGCACCGCTTCTATTACGGCCGGCCGATTTCCGGCACCATCTACTTCTTCACCTTCGGACTTTTTCTCGTCGGCTGGATCGTCGATTTCTTCCTCATCCCCGCCATGGCCGACAAGGCGGAAAGCCGCTACAGCCAGGGACGCTACGACTACAACCTGGCCTGGCTGCTGCTCACCTACCTCGGCCTCTTCGGCGTCCATCGCATGTACATCGGCAAGTGGTTCACCGGGCTGCTCTATCTGGTTTCCGGCGGGTTGCTCGGCGTCGGCTACATCTACGACTACTGGACCTGGAACGACCAGGTGGCGGAAGCCAACCGGAGTTGACGGTGGACGAGGATTTCGAAATGCCGGAAACGGTCGAACTGCCCATCGACGGGGTGCTCGATCTGCATACCTTTCAGCCCCGCGAGGTCGGCACGCTCATCCCCGACTATCTGGCCGCCTGCCGGGACAAGGGCATTTTCGACGTGCGCATCATTCACGGCAAGGGGCAGGGGATCCTGCAACGGCGAGTCCATGCGATTCTCGGGCGCCTGCCCGAGGTCGCGGATTTTCGCCTGGCGGACGGCTCCGACGGTGGTTGGGGGGCGACGCTGGTCCGGCTCAAGCAGGGCGGGGAGGGGGAAGGGTAGGCATGAGCGTTTTCATCAAGGATTATCCGGTACGTTTCTACGAAGTCGATCAGCGCGCCCGGCTGCGGCCGGTGACCCTGCTCGATTTCTTTCAGGATGCCGCCGGCGGCCACACTATCGAACTTGGTATTGCCGTCGCCGACCTGCGGGAGCGCAACCTGACCTGGGTGCTCTCCCGCCCCCAGGTGGGTTTTCCCTACCATCCCCGCG
>CALJLX010000203.1 GCA_937982495.1 uncultured Desulfuromonas sp. | reverse complement strand
ACTTCGATGCGGCGCGGTTTGGCGGAAGCCGCCTTCGGCAGCCGCAGGGTGAGGACGCCGTCCTTGAGTTCGGCGGCCGTCTGGTTGAGGTCGAGGTTGTCCGGCAGATGGAAGCGGCGATAGAAACCGTTACCGCCGAACTCCCGGTACAGAGCGCCTTCCTCGGCGCGGTCGAAACGTCCTTCGATGGTCAGCACCTGACGGTCGATGCCCAGTTCCAGATGCTCTTTGCTCACCCCCGGCAGATCCGCCACCAGGGTCAGGGCCTCATCGTTCTCGAAGATGTCGACGGCGGGGGCGATCATGGCGGCACGGTCTTTTTCCGCGAGGGCCGGGGTGTTCTCTTTATGGACGGTCAGTTCGTTGTTTTTCATGGTCTATCTCCTTTTCACGGTGCTCATCGTCATGGGGTCAAAAGTGTCTCAGTTGGCCTGGATCTCGATGCGTTTCGGCAGCACGCTGGCGGCTTTCGGCAGGGTCACGGTCAAGAGCCCGTCCTTGTAGTCGGCGCGCACCTTGTCGCCGTCGATTTCCGCCGGGATGTCGATGGAACGCATGAACTTCCCGAAACCACGCTCACGACGATGCCAGGAACCTTGTTCCTCGGTGAAAGCCTTGCGTTCCCCGGAGAGGGTCAACGTCCCCTTGAGGATGGTCATTTCCAGTTCCTTGGGGTCGATGCCCGGCAGCTGCGCCTCAAGGATGTAGGTATCCTGATTCTCGCGCAGGTTGATGCGCGGATAGCCGCGATAGCCGGAACCCGGAACGAGCGGGCGGCCGAAGCCGAGATCACGGAACACCTGGTCCATTTCGCGAGTGAAGCTGTCCATTTCCTTGAAGAGATCGAATCCTGTCATGGCCTTCCTCCTGTTTCTTTTCCCCTTGGGGGAGTGATGGTTGTCATAAAAGGTCGCGCGGCGTCATGCCTTGCACTTATCCCTTATACAACCGCCATGCCAAATGAATAATACAACAAATTCGGACACTTGAACACAACCAAGGCGATGACTGGAAGGTCTGCGACGTCGCAGGAAATGTCGCGACTGTCGCCTGCGACGTCGCACTGAAAATAACAAGGCCGGATTCTCCTCGGGAGAATCCGGCCTCGGTCAAGCAACGGGGAAATACGAGTGACGAGAGACTAGCGGCGCCCCCCCTGGGCGTGACAGGAGGAACAGACCCGGAAATCCTTGAAGACGAAAAGCCCATCGTCATTCAAGAACAACTTGTGGCAGTCCAGACACTTCTTGCCCTTGCTCGCGACCAGCAGATGGTGGCGGGTCGGGTTATCGATCGCGCTGTTACGCCCGGCGAGCACCGCCGGGTCGACGGCGCCGCCGTGACAGCCGAGACAGTCCTCGTTGCTGCCGATATGACCGAAGTAGGGGGCCTCGCCGCCGGGGGTGATGACCCCGTCGCCGTTGGTGTCGGCCTGGATGTTGTGGATGGAAAGGGGGGCGTGACACTGCTCGCAGGCGCGAATCGCCAGGGCCGGGTCGGCTAGGGGATTATGGCACCAATAGCAGCCGCCCGATTGGGCATCGAAACCTGTCCCATGGTGAGTTTCCATGTTGGTCGAGATGGGTTCGCCGCTGGCGAAATCCGTCCCCCAATCATGGCAGAAACGGCAGGAGCCTCGCTCTTCCGGCCCGGTGCCGCGACTGGGCAGAGGGGTGACCATGCTCGCGGCGTAGCTGGGAACATAGTGACCGTCGTCCCGATTCTGGACCATGGAACCGTGGCAGGCGACACAGTCTCCGGCCAGGGCGCTGTCGGCCAGATGATGCACCGAAGAGACGCCGGGCTGCTGCTCATGGCATTCGAGACAGCCGACGACGAAGATCCCCTGGCTTACGAGCGCCGGGTCATGGCAGGAATAGCAGGTCAATCCCTCGTTGGCGGCCAGGGTATGGTGCAGGGTGCCGATGTTGCCGGCATGACAGGCCCGGCACCCGGCTTCATCCAGGTCGTTGAAGACCGCGTCGAAAAGTCCGAGATCCTGCCGTACCGGCGGCGGGGTCTCGGCGCCAACGGACAGGGGCAGGGAAAGAAGGAC
>CALJLX010000202.1 GCA_937982495.1 uncultured Desulfuromonas sp. | reverse complement strand
ATCTGTACTGGAAAAAGGGCTGGTCGCCTGGCTCATGGAGGGACTGGCGCTGGAAACCGGCCCGGTGACAAGGCCGCCGATGGTTTTCCCGGTGCGTCCGCGCGCCGAACTGCTGGCGACTCGGGACGACGTGCTCAATGCGTTGCACGACCCTTCGGTTCGCCTGATCGACAACCGCCACGAGGGAGAATGGCTGGGGCGGCTGGCTTCCCCCTACGAACCCGATTTCGAACTGCCGAAAGGACGGATCCCCGGGTCGATCTGGATCGAATGGTATAATTTTCTCAGGCAGTCGCTGGAATATTCCACCTTCAAGTCCCCCGAGGAAATTCGCGCCTTGTGCGCCGACCACGGACTCACCCCCGCTTCCGATATCATTCTCTACTGCTTCAAAGGCGCCCGTTCCGCCAACAGTTGCGTCGCCCTGCGTCTGGCGGGGTTCGAAAAGGTGCGTATCTATCTGGGATCATGGAATGAATGGTCTCGGGATCCGTCCCTGCCGGTGGCCGGTGCCGGCGCCGGAAATTGAGTTCCGTTCCCTTTTCCGGAACTGCCATTTGCCGGAGAGCCGGGCGCGTCTTCCTGTTTACCTTCCTGTCTCCACTCTCGTCTGTATAAAAAAGATAGACACTTCATTTACATAAAGAACCGTTAATCTGCATGTTTTTATGAATGGTTACGGCTTCTTAGGGTGTATCGTCGGGCGCGCATTTTTCGTTTGCGTATAAAAATAATATACAATTTAGGCAGCGAAAATATTAATTGGCATAGTTTAATCCATAATTATCAATAAAATCAATATATTGTCTAGTTTTTAATGTTTTGGCACAAAGCCTGCTTGAGATATTGTCGACTCGAAAGGTCGTTCTTTCCCGTTCCACACTCCCGACAGGAGGGATTGATGGAGATCGGGGGAAAACGACAGGACAGGAGCGGGTGACGGATCTTCCGTCGGGCTCCGCCATCAGGAGGAGACAAATGGTCGATCGAGAGGGGGCGGGAACAAAGCAAGGCGTATCGAGAAGAGCTTTCGTGGCGACGGGGATCGCGGCGGGAGCCGCCCTGCTCGGCGGCAAACTGTACGCCGGCATGGAGAAGAAACCCGAGCTGGCGCCGCAGAACTCGGAGTTGCCCTGGCCCTACGTCAAGCTCGATCCCTGGGAGGCCGCCCGCCGCGCTCATGATCATTATCTCGACAAGGACGGCTGCGGTACCGGCGCCTGGCTGGGGCTGCTCAGCCTGCTGCGGGAAGAAGTCGGTTACCCCTATACCACGATGCCGGATATGATGTTTCATCATGCAAGCAACGGCTACGCCAACCAGGGAACCCTGTGCGGGGCACTGGGGGCCTGCTCGGCCATCATCAATCTCGTCGCCTATTACGAGAAGGGCACCCACGAAAAACTCATTCAGAACCTCTTTCATTGGTACGCCCACACGCCCTTGCCCAGCACCCGCTTCGATGCGATCAGCGCCTATCCCGATCAACCGCAGGTGGTACCCCAGTCGCCCCTGTGTCATGTCTCGGAATCGACCTGGGTCAGCGCCGCCGGAACCTCGGTGAACTCCGAGGAAAAACGCGCCCGCTGCGCCAAGGTCGCGGCGGAAACGGTCTATCAGACGGTGGTGATTCTCAACGAATACCTCGATGGAAAATTCGCACCGGTCGCCGGCGGCCTTTCCGCCGAAACCGAATACTGCCTTTCCTGTCACGGTCCCGAGGGCGCTGACAATCAGCAGGGGATGATGACCTGCTCGGTCTGCCACGACGATCATAC
>CALJLX010000201.1 GCA_937982495.1 uncultured Desulfuromonas sp. | reverse complement strand
AAGCGACGAATGGATCAGCCTGCCGGTCCTCGCCCAGTTCATCGACATCGGCGCGCCGCCGGTGGCGGACGCGAATGAGGGGGACGGCTATTCCGCCGCCCTCGGCCGCTTCGAGACCAACTACCTCATCGGCCTGCTGCGGAAAAACGGCGGCAATATTGAATCGGCGGCGCGGGAAGCGGGGATGAACATGGCGACGATCTACCGCAAAATCAAAAAGTACGACATCAAAAAGGAAGACTATTCGTAAAAAACGTCTTGCACGATTGCAAAAACCGACATTTCCTCCCTGGCACTTTCGCGAACCCGAAATATCCTTTCTGGTATATTTTCTTATTTAAGTAACTTTTCAAAATTACAGAAATTTCTTAAGATGGTCAGGGTCATCGTTCGCCGCCGGCCCTGCCTCTCCCCCACTTATCTCTTCGCAGAAATGCGAAATATCCGCTTTTGGGAAATCCCAGAAACCGCCTCTGCCCTCCAATCCAACCCCCCGTTTTTATTGAAAAAATCTTTTTGTTTTCCGTATTCCTCCGGTTTGGTACGGTGGTTGCTCTAAATTGAGCGAGGCATTTTCCGTCTCCACGACCGCGATTCGTTCTTCGCATTGGGGACTTACACCATGGGCTGTCCATTTTACGGCAAAAACGAAGATCTCTGCGATGTCGGGTGCGGCTACATCTCCCCGCACGACGCCAAGATCATCAGCCAGTTCTGCTCGACCCAGCCCGAGGACTGCCCCCGTTACCAGTATCTGATGGAGCGCGAAGCCGAACCGGCGACCCGGTCGGCGGCGGCAGCGCCGACACCGCTGCCGGAGCCCGGGGATACTTCCCCCGGCCGCGCACCGAAACCGTCCCGGCCCCTTCCGGCGCGCCCCTTCAGCCCCCTGCCCCCCCTGGGACTGCTCTGCTTCGGCCTGACCACCTTGATTTTCAGTCTGCGTCTGACCGCGCTCCTCCCCCTGCCCGAGTGGCTCTTCGATTTCGCCATTCTCGCCG
>CALJLX010000200.1 GCA_937982495.1 uncultured Desulfuromonas sp. | reverse complement strand
CGGCCGGAGTTTCTGAATCGGATCGATGACATCGTTCTCTTCAAAGTTTTGACACTGGCCGAGATCAAGGCCATCGTCGGGCTGCTGGTCGACGATCTGCGCAAGCGGCTGGCTTCGCGCCGCATCGATCTGGAGCTTACCGAAGCGGCGGTGGAGTTCATCGCCAAAAACGCCTACGATCCGGTCTACGGCGCCCGGCCGCTCAAGCGCTACCTCCAGCATCAGCTGGAAACCCGCATCGGACGGGCGCTGATCGCCGGGGATATTCGCGATGGAGCGACCTTGACCGTCGATCTGCACGGCGACGAACTGGCCGTGACCCATGTCAACCCGGCGCAAGCGGAGGACGCCGGATAAGGATTCATCTCCGACTCAAGGCGTGCGAAAAGGGAACAGCCGACTCAATCGGGCGGTCTGTTCCCTTTTTTTATGGGGTTGGCAGGATTAGGAGCGCAATTTGCATAAAAGACTTTCGCGGTCCTAAGTCAGCCACAACGTCGGGGGAAGAATGAATAAACGTAAGCGCTTTGGGGAGATTCTTCTCGAAGCCAAGGTCGTCACCGAACCGGTACTGCAACTCGCCCTGGAAAAACAGCGGGGGAGCGGCAAGCGTCTGGGGCAGGTGCTTGAGGAGATGGGGGTGGTGACCGAGAAGGACACCGCCGTCGCCCTGGCCCGCCAGTTCGGTTTTCGCACCGTACAGAACCTGGCCGGCTACAGCTTCCCCAATGAAGTGCTGGCGCTCTTCACCAGCGAAACCGCGCTGAAGAAGAATCTTTTTCCCCTCAAGCTCGACCAGAAGGTCTTGTATCTGGCGATGGTCAATCCCCTCGATATGGAGGCCATCGACGACATCGGGTTCCGCACCGGTTTGCGAGTCGTCCCCTGCGTGACCACCCCGGCGGAAATCCAGGCGGCCGTGCATCAGCACTATCTTGGCGGCGCCCCCAGCGAGTCGAAAGAGCCGGAATCCGACTGGTGGACCATCCTGGTGGTGGACGATCAGGAACTGGTGCGGTCGGCGGTTGTCGCCGCCCTAAAGAAAGAGGGGTATGAGACGCTCGAAGCCGGCAACGGCGCCGATGGCTTGAAAACGGCCTGCCAACGGCATCCCCATCTGATCATTTCCGACACCATCATGCCGCGCATGGACGGGTTCGAGATGTTTCGGGCGTTGCAGGCCAACAGTCAGACCTCCCGGATTCCGGTCATCGCCCTCTCCTCCAAGTCAGCGGCGGACGAGGAGGCAAAACTGCTCGATGCCGGTTATTTCGATTTCGTCGCCAAACCGATCAACCCGGTGCGCCTCGCGGCGCGTGTGCGGCGGGCGCTGAAAGCTGTCTACGGCACCAGCGGACCGCCGCCGAAACCCTGAAATCTGTTGTAAGACCATTGAAAATTCCGGCGGAAGGGGATATTATGACTTATAAGGTCATAAATGGCTGCCGCCAAGAGCCAGAAGGAGGCCAGTATGAGGATCGACATTCTTGGCAAACCGGAAAGTGGCAAGCGCTGTGAAAAAACCCTGGAAAATGTCCGCCAGGCGCTGGCTGAGACGGGGGTCGAAGCGGAAGTGCATCTCTTCCGCGACCGCCGGAAAATGATCGACCATCGGGTTTATGTTTCGCCGGCGTTGGTCATCGACGACTGCGTGCGGGTGGCGGGCCGGATTCCCGAGGTGCGGGAGATCATTGCGTTGCTCGCCGAGCGTCCCCGGTATCAGAAACGGTTGAATGCCGCCTGAGTTTTCAGTGGGAAAAACATTTTTTACACAAGGAACCCTTTCGCCGAGAGGAGGGGTTCCTTTTTTCTTTCAGGGTGCCGCAAGCAGAAAGCCTTCCGCCAGGGCGAAGCGGACGATTTCCTCCCCTTCGGCGCGGATGACCGTGCCGGCGAAAATTTCTTCCGGCGAGCGGTGCCCGTCGCAGCCGCTCAGCAGTTTCAGAAAATCCTCTTCCAGCGATTCGCACAGCACCTGTTCACCCCGCCGCAGAAAGACGGCTACCGATCCCACCGGCCGGAAAAGGAGGGCGACTTCCTCCAGGTCGGGATCTTCCATCTCCAGCAGATCGAGAATTTCGTAGGAGAAGTGCACGAGCCGCACCCCCCCGGCGAGCCTTAAGGGAGTGCGCCAGGGGTCGAGATTCCGCAACTCTTCGGGGGGGCTCGGCAGGGTTTCCGGGCCGAGCAGGGTTTCCGCATAATGGAAATGGTAGCGAAGAAGGTCCAGCGCCGCCGGCAGCAGGTCGGGGCGTTCCAGCTTTTTGAAAAGGTGGCTGAGATAACCCTCTTGGAGGCCGAGGATGTCGGCGGCCTGCCAGGCCTCGCCGTCGAGGAAGACGGCGCGGGGGATGGCCGCCACCGTCAGTGCCCAGTCGGCAAAATCCAGGAGGAAATCCGAACCGCTCCACCCGGGAACCCGGAGCAGGGCGGAAAAGAAGGCGACGGCGCGGCCGGTGTTGTAGAAGAGATCGACGGCGGCGGCGAGCAGCCGGCAGGCGTCGAGGTCGGCGGCGGTGCAGGAGGGACTGTCGAGAATTTCATAGGGGGGCTCGGTCTGCGCCCGCAGTCCCAGCTCGGCGGCGTCCCGGTGCAGTTCGGTGCCGGGCAGCACCGCCAGGGGGAAAATGTCGAGATGGTTGGGGGTCAGGCC